>JAFVEW010000192.1 GCA_017475805.1 Synergistaceae bacterium
CGACGCTACGTTAAGTAACGGCGTTATCTATAAAACAAAACCAACCTAATGAAGAAATTCCCTGTCTCGCGGCATGAGGCAGGGAGTTTTCTTTTTAGTGAGGAGTTAGGGGTGAGGAATGAGGAGTTGAAAAAAATCTTTGTTCGGGTCAACTTTTCTTAAAAAATTGGCGAAAAATTTTCAAAATTCGAGTAAAATATATCTCACCGATAGGCAAAAGAAAACGAAAGGAAGATTTTAATATGTGGCAGAAGAACCACACCTTTAATACTTTAGAGCAGGCACTCTCAGGGCTGAAAATCATTGAAAGCGAGCTTAATATAATCCCTCATAAAGACGCAATGCTCTTAATTTTTGCCGACGGAGTAAAACAGGAGCAGATGAAAAAGCTCATTGCAGCCCTCAATGAAAGATTGCCGGACGTTAAACGCGCAGGCTCTTCAGGTTTCATGAACATGATGATTAGGGAGTCGGGCATTCACATGAATTTGATTTTGGCGGACGAGCCTTGTTTCTTTCCTGTTCAATTTTCTTGCGAGCCCGGCGAAGAGGGAGCTGTATTCAGGAAATTTTTAGCAGAAGCCGAGAAAATTCCCAATATAAAAGCCGTAGCTCTTTATTATGCAAATTCCTTAATCGACGCTTCGAGCGTAATAAAAAATATTTCGCTGAAACTAAAAGACGTTAATATCTTCGGCACGATGGCAAAATTAGGGAAGATTTTTTCCGACGCCGTATCTTACGATGATACTTCTTATGCTATAGGCGAAGATGTTTTGATGAGCGGCTTTTCGTTCATGATATTCGCTGGCGAAAACCTGCAGGTCTACATGGATTATATTTTAGGCTGGAAAGCAATCGGCAAGGAAATGGAGATCGCCCTTTCCGATAAAAAAGTCGTCGGCGAGAGCTGCGTCACAAAAATCGAAAACAGACCCGCTATTGAAATCTATCAAAAATATTTAGGCGTCGAATGGAACGAAAATTTTATAATGAACGTCTGCGAATTTCCTTTAATGGTCAGCGACGGAGACGTTGATGTCTGCATGATACCGTTGACAAAAAATAATGACGGCGAACTATTTTTCTTGAGAAAACTCAGCGAAAATGAAACTATTAGATTTTCTTACGCTACTCACGAAGAAGTTTTGACTGCAACCAAAGAAGGCAGCGAACGAATGAAACAGTTTGGAGCTGAAGCTGTAATCTTGACGCGCTGCGGGAACAGAGTCGTATTTTTCGGCGAACGTTCTTACTTAGAATATGATTTTTATAAAAAAATAAATCCAGAGCTTTCTATAGCTTACGGCCATTGCGAAATCTCATGTCTTAACGGCAAAGGCGGAATTTTGAACAGTGCTTTAGTCGCGGTCGGCTTCAAAGAATGTAAAAATTCACAGGACGCAGATCGAAATTTTGTAGTTGACTCGCGCCAATATAGAGCGTCTGATTCCGAAGGCATAATTCCTCTGCCTTATAGAATTTCTCATTTCTTCAGCATAATGACCGACGAGCTTTTACATTTTCAGCATCATCTTGAGGAAGAAGTTGAAATTAAAACGCGCGAGAATGAATCTCTATCTTTCCATGTTGTTTTGACTTTAGCCGACGCTATTGACGCTAAAGACCGCTATACTAACGGACATTCAAGGCGCGTAGCGACCTATTCAAAGGAAATTGCTAAACGTGCGGGCTATTCTATGGAAAAGCAGGACGAAATTTATATGATGGGTCTGCTTCATGACGTTGGAAAAATCGGGATCCCTGACGCAGTTATTAACAAGCCCGGACGCTTGACGGACGAAGAATTTGAAAGAATAAAACTTCACCCTACGGTCGGTGCTCATATTCTCAGCAATATCAAAGAAATGCCGAAGCTCGCTATCGGTGCACATTGGCATCATGAAAGATTTGACGGACGCGGCTATCCTGACGGTTTGAAAGGCTATGACATTCCTGAAGAAGCTCGCATTATTGCTGTATCAGACGCTTACGACGCCATGACAAGCAACAGAAGCTATAGAAGCATGATGCCTCAGGAAAAAGTCCGCTATGAAATTGAACACGGCAGCGGCTTTCAGTTCGATCCTAATTTTGCGTCGATAATGCTGAGTATGATTGACGATGATAAAAATTATGAAATGAAAGAAAAATAAAATAAAAAATCCCCATCGCCAAAACGGAGGGGATTAATTTTTTGTATCTTATTTATGTTTCGACGAAATAAAATAAACCGCGATTAAAATCACAAGTCCTGCCGCTGTCGTTGCAGGCCATACTGTTAAGCAAAGCACACCTGATACTGCAAGCAAAACTCTCATAAAGATATTAAGACTCGTCTTCAAATATCCCATCCACATTCCTGCAAACGCAAACACCGCGCCGATACCGCTGATTAATGCCCAGCCTATTTGAGCCCAAGAGCTTTGCATTAAAAGCCCGGGATCATAGCAGAAAGCAAAAGGAACAACGTAAGCTAAAAATCCAAGCTGCATTGCCTGAAATCCTGTTTTATTAGGGTTTGAGTCGGCTATCGAGCTTGCTGCATAAGCTGCTAAGGCTACGGGCGGCGTTATGTTCGAGATTATTGCGTAATAGAACACGAACATATGAGCTGCTATCGGCGGGAAACCTAACTTAACTAAAATCGGTGCTCCAAGCGCGGCGGCTAAGATATAAGCTCCCGTTGTCGGAAGTCCCATTCCCAAGAGAGTCGCTATTAGCATGACTAAAATTAAAGCTAATAACGGCATATTGCCAGCGAATGAAATTACAAAGCCGACTAATTTTCCGCCAATTCCTGTTAAAGAAACCGCGCCTAAAACTATTCCGGCCGTAGCACAAGCGACGCAGACTAACGGAATACCATGCGCGCCCTGTTCGATAGCGTCAATAAATTCCCGTGTATTCATTCCCGGATTAAACATTGAAGCTATTAACATGTAAGCTCCGACGATTAAGAACTGAACGCCGGGCTTGACGCCGTTCGCAATCTCAGGCTTAAGCGTGAATAAAATTCCAAGAGCAAGCGATATTAACGCGACGATGCAGGCGATGACTTTTTGACTTTTTGTCGTTTCAGGTTTGAAGTTAAAGAACGACACAAGCCAAGCAAGACCGATTCCAAGCAAAGCCGCTCTCATGGGCGTGTAGCCGATTAATAAAAATACTATTAAGCCTACTATCGGCGCAATCATGTAGAACTTGCTTAAAACTTCATGCTTTGAGGGCAAATCTTCAGGGTTGAGTCCCTTTAATCCTGTTTTCAATGCCCGAAGCCTTACCATTAAGAATAAAGCTCCGTAGTAAAGCAAAGCCGGGAAAATCGCCGCGATCATTATTTCACGATATTGCAAGCCTAAGAATGAGGCCATTAAAAAAGCTCCTGCTCCCATAATAGGCGGCATTATTTGGCCTCCAGAGCTTGCGACGGCCTCGACTGCTCCAGCAAAATAAGGTTCATAGCCGATCTTCTTCATTAAGGGGATAGTAAAAGTTCCTGTTCCGTAAACGTTAGCAACTGCAGAGCCGCTGATTGAGCCGAATAAGCACGAACTTAACACAGCAATCTGAGCAGGACCGCCCGGTGTTGTTCCCGTGAAAGCCTGAGCAACGCTCATGAACCAGTCGCCCGCGCCGCTTTTCTCAAGGAACGCCCCGAAGATTAAAAATATCATTACGTAAGTCGCAGAGACTCCTAGAGGCGATGAGAAAATTCCCTCATCCGTCAGATATAACTGTTCGATAATTTCAGGGAACGAAAACGGAAATCCCTGTAATAATCCCGGAAGTTTATAGCCGTAAAGCATATAAGCCGCGAATAAAGCCGCGATTAATGACAATGGCAAGCCTACGATTCTCCTTGTTCCTTCGAGCAATAAAACTACAAGCAAAATTCCTAAAACAAACTGCGCTGTCGTAAGCGGGTCAATCTGTTGTATTCTTTCAGTAATTGCCGTGTAATTTATCATCGAGTAGACTCCCGGAGCAGCCGCGATAATTGCCAAAATCCAATCGTAAATAGGCACGCGGTCTTTAGGAGATTTTTTCGTCATCGGGAACAAAATAAAAGCTAACGGAAGCACGAAGGCCAAGTGAATCGAACGTTGAAGATAAGCCTCATAATTTCCTGCGCTTGCGGTGAACAGGTGAAAAACTCCCATAGCAAGCACGTAAAGATAAACTAAAGTTTTTGAAAAGCCTGATAACTTTCTCATTTATTTGCTCAGCTCTTTTCTTTAATTTTTAATGAGGAATTAGGAGTGAGGAGTCAGAAATGAATTTTTCTATTTTCTACTTGCCGGTAAGTTCTTTCCAGAATTTAATCGAGCCTTCGTGAGCTGGAATCTTTTCGGGCAAAGCTATTTCAGGTACAAGCTCGTCCATATCACGGACAGCTGCGACTAAATCAGCTTTATGTTCCCATATTGCTTTGTTAAGTTCGTAGACCAAACTTTCGGGTAAATCTTTGCGGATAACGACGCATGTGTAATCGCCGACGACTTTAACAGGCTCTGCGCCTTCGGGAACTGATTTATAAATGCCGGGATCGATTGTGAGTGTAACTGTTCCGTAAGCGTCTGAAAGTTTATCGAGAGCTTCTTGGCCGACGGGCAATAAAACAACGTCAACTTGGCTTTCAATGTTCATGACTGTTGAAGCAATTTTGCCGATCGAGAAAGCAAAGCAGTCAAGGTGATTATCAGCTAACAAGTCCGCGCCGCCGTCATAAGAAGCATATTCGACGCTGCCGCCCCAGTCCTGGAAAGTATGTTTGTAATCAAAGCCGTAGCCTTTCTCGAATAATGCTTTGACTATAAACTCGCTGCTTGTGCCGGGCTTAAGGGTTGCAAAACGCATAGCTAATTTTTTGTTGATTATGTCCTCGACGGATTTAATATTGTTTTTCTCCGCGAAGTCTTTACGCATAATAAAATAAGTATATTGAGTGTAAAGGTTCGCCATGATAACGGCGTTATCAACTGTACGGCCTTTGAAGTCAGCTTCGCCCTTGAGAGCCGCGCCGAGCAATGACGCAACAGAGAAGCCTAAATCGCCGCGTTTTGCGTGAGCGTTCAGAATGTTTGAAACTCCGCCGCCCGACGAGCTTGTTGTCTGCGGGAGGCCGTTACCTGTCCACATTTCTGATAAAGCTGTTCCGAGTGCGAACCAGTTTCCGCCGGGAGGTCCTGCCATGAAACGAAGCTGTGAGGGCCAGCCTGTTTTGTCAACGTCAGCGTGAGCTGCGACGGCAAACATCAACACCGCTATGATTAACAGTGCTTTGAAAGTGCGTGAAAATTTCATGAAAATCACTCCTAATATATTAAAAATAATGTAAAATAATTTTATCCAATTTCAGAAAACTGTAAATAAGTTAATTTTTTTATTTCAAAAATAGCGATATTTACTTAGAGCCATTTTCAATGCAATAAGCAATCTTTTAATATAAAATATAAAAATCATGAAAAAATTTGATTTCAAAAATTTGCGCGATGTTTTTTTATTCGGGAAAGTTTTATCGGCAGGTCTTTTGATTGCGGGCTATGCGTTTTTGAGCGTGTGGTGCGCGAATTGGCTTGACGAAAACGGCT
Organism: Synergistaceae bacterium; assembly: GCA_017475805.1. The sequence goes on from JAFVEW010000192.1 coordinate 5,595, forward strand.
GGCCTTTGTTAATTTCGCTCTTGGCAATTCCACTAATAACGGGCTTGGGCGTGTGGCAGGCGTGGCGATTTATTAAGTTAGGAATTAGGAGTTAGGAGTTAGGAAGTAAAAAGAATTATTAGGGGGCGTTAAACATTGAGGAAAGAAAAACGATTATTAATATTACTGTTTTGCGTTATATTGTTTTCTAATGTCGTACTAACGCCAGCCGATTCTGCTTCAGAAGTTTTAACGGTAGGCGTACCTGCAAACCGTTGCCCTATTTTTTATAAAGACTCTGACACTGACGAAATAGCCGGTATCGGTGTCGATCTTATACTTTCAGCCGCAAAAGAGGCTGGATATTCCGTAAAATTCAAAGCCATTGAAGAGAAAACTCTGAAAGATGCCTTAGATAATGCCGCTTACGATGTCATTATGCCTTTTGGTAGTCCAATAACAAGTTCTTCAGGCAGGCGCAGCATAGTCTCAGAAAATCTTATTCAGACTCCTTTTACTCTTGTTACTGAAGGCCGTCGAGAAATGCCGCCTCTACAGGAAATTCGAGTCGGAATGTTACGTTCTCTCGGAGGTGCAGCAGAGACAGTCCGTCAGCTTTTTCCGGGAATAAAGTTAAATTTATTTGAAACAATGGCCGACAGTGTTAAGGCTCTACGCGCCGGAGAAGTTGATGCTTTGCTTCATAATTCATATGTTTGGAGCTATGTTTTGCAGAAACTCTCTTATTCAGACTTAGCAGTCCAGCCTTCAGCTATGTTTTCTATGGATTTCCGGGCAGGAACTTTGGACACTCCGAAGGGACGAGCGATTATTGAACGTTTGAATGGCGGAATTTCTAAACTCACTGATACTCACCGTCAAGCCATAATTTTAGATTACACTACGCGGCGGCTTTACCGTTATGATTTTTCCGATTATCTTTATCAGTACGGGCTTATATTGCTTTTATCATTGTCGCTTTTCGTTTCTTTAATATTTATTGCAGTCATGAAAATGCGCACTATCCGTCAAGAACAAGAAGAAAAAATGCGGCAGTTAATCGACTATGACCTTTTAACAGGTACGCTCAGCATGAACGGTTTTCGCAAGCGTGTTGAAAAACTTTTGAAAGCTCACCCTAATACTCCTTATTTTCTTTCTTACAATAATATTAGAGATTTCAAATATATAAATGAAAGTCTTGGCAGAACGTCAGGGAACGAAATTTTGAAGTTCTGGGCAAATAAAATCTCTGAGACTTTGACAGACGAGGAAGCCGTAGGAAGAATTGAAGCTGATCATTTTGCTGTCCTTCGACGTATCGACGGCGATGAAAAATTGCTCAATAATGACAAGCGTATATTAGAGCCTTTGCAAAACTTTTTTATAGATCAGGGCAAAGAAAACAGAATTCATGTAAGCAGCGGTATTTATGTCTTGACGCCGGAAAATTATCAAAAAATCGACGTAGACTTTATGCTGGATTTAGCGCGAGTTGCTGAAAAAAATGCACGCTCCGATCATAAAATTAATTACGCAATTTATAATCCCGAACAATGGGAAAAGGAAAAACGTATCGCTAATGTTGTTAATTATTTACCTAAGGCTCTAAAGTCAGGAGATATTCAGGTATGGTATCAGCCGCAGGTGGATTATAAAACAGGAAAAATTACAGGAGCAGAGGCTCTTTGTCGCTGGGATCATACAAAACTTGGCTGGCTTCAGCCTGCTATCTTTATTTCGACGCTTGAAGAAACAGGTTTAATTTTTGATTTAGATTCTTACGTTTGGAACTCTGTATGCCGCGACCTTCAAAGGTGGAACGAACTCGGTTTGCATCAATCTATATCGGTGAACGTCTCCCGCTGTGATATTCGTGAAGACAGAGACATTCCCGCATATTTTAATAAACTTGTAAAGACGTACGGACTGTCTCCTGATCAGCTTAGAATCGAAATAACTGAAACTGCATACGCCGAAAATCCCGATATTTTAATAAGCACTACAGAAAAACTTAGAAAGTTAGGCTTTCAAGTTGAAATGGACGACTTTGGAAGCGGCTATTCTTCTCTGCATATGCTTAAAGAAGTGCCGGTGGATCGAATTAAACTTGATCTTCATTTTTTGACTAATTCAGGTTCTTCAGAAAAAGGCCGAATAATTGTAAGCTATATGATTCAGATGGTGCGTTCTTTAGGAATGAAGCTTATATCTGAGGGCGTAGAAACCGATGAGCAAGTTCGTTTTCTTCAAAGTCAGGGCAGTTCAGAAATGCAGGGTTTTTATTTTTATAAGCCTATGCCGGCAAAAGATTTTGAGAACTTAAAAGAAAAAATCTATAGTTGCAACAATTAAGAGAGAGAGATGTAGAATTTTGGTGAAACAAGAACAAAACGGTGGTATAAGTTCGTATTCTATGGGTAGTAACTATTAACTCCTTCGTATTTTCCGTTTACGCAAACTATTTTTATAATCCTAAAAAAAGCCGTCCCGCTTTGAGACGACTTTTTTATTTATTTTATATCTGCATTATGCTTGTTCCCATGTATATACCTTAGAATTTGCCATGCCAGGTCTGCGATAATAATCGTCGATATGTTTTTCCATAAATTTATCTTTCGTAGCTTGATCGGCTTCAACTGCATCGAATTCGTAACGGTCTTTATCTTTTTCGTCCGTATATTCCGTAACTTTTTTCCATTTAGCGTTTGTGTAAACACCTTTAACTACGCCATCAACAACCGCCAAGATGAGACCGTTAGGTGTTGCGTTTAACTCTTCGACTCTTTCTCTCCCGACGTTCCAAGCATAACGCGCGGCCTTGTAAACGTCGCCTCCCTTGCTGTCTACAGTTTTCTGATTAATTTTGAGAATTACGCAGTGCGCCTGCACCATTTCACTTTTGGTAATTTTTTCCATTACAATTCCTCCTAATCAAATGCCGTCTCTACAATGACGGACTTTACTTCAACCATGCCAGAATCAGCATAAACCACAACTTCCCAGCCTTCGGAAAGATTGCGATATCTCCAGCGGTCCCCTTCACCGTCCATGCCAGGAATACCATAGGCATTTATAAACGCTTGGACAAACTCTCGAACCGTCATTTGACCAGCTCCGAAATTATATCGAAGAAAATTAAGTTCAATGATTCTTCCATCATCCTTTCTAAGACTAATAGCCGTAGCTCCGTAATTTTCAGGGTTCTTCACCATTCCATAACTGGCTATTTCAGCTCCTTCCAACTTCATTCCAAGCTGCAAGCCCTTGATTTTCGGCCCGAAGCCGCCTTCATTAACCTTAAACGGGTCAATGCACCAGCCGGCCGTCGCAGCAAACATCACGACGCATAATGCCAACAGAAAACTTTTCATTACTTTTTTCATGAGACTCTTATCCTCCTTTGGGAATTTATTTATTATGTTCCCTATTTTATTACCCCCCCCCATTTGTCAAGTGAATTTTTGTTCACAATTTTCGCGGCGTGATTTTTACAGTTTTCAGGACGCTCTGACTTTGACAGGCATAAACAAAATTTTGTTCATGTGATATTATTTTATAAATCCAAACTCAATTTTTCATAATTTATTTTTTAGAAAGGAAAAATTCTCATGAAAAAACATTTTTGTTTAGTTCTTGCTGTGTGCTTAATGTTCACGGCTTCGTGTGCTTATGCTGCTTTCACGCCCGGAACTTACGAAGGCGAAGGCAAAGGTTACAGCGAAACAAGCCCCGTTAAGGTCAAGGTTACTGTTGACGCTGAAAAAATCACAGCCGTTGAGATCGATGCTCCTGAAGAAGTCCCGTTCGGTGTTCAAAATTTTCCGAAGTACATCGAAGCTTTAATCGGCCGCGCTGACGGAAATATCGACGCTATTAGCAACGCTACTTTGTCCCGCAACGGAATTAAAGAGGCAGTCGAGAAAGCTTTAGCTAAAGCAATGCCCGTAACGAGTAAAGGTTTCACGCCCGGAACTTATGTCGGCGAAGGCAAAGGCTACAGCGAGACAAGTCCCGTTAAAGTTAAGGTTACTGTTGACGCTGAAAAAATCACAGCAGTTGAAATCGATGCTCCTGAAGAAGTCCCGTTCGGCACAATGAATTTCCCTGCTTACAGCGCAGCATTAATCGGACGCACTGACGGACAGATTGACGCTATCAGCAACGCTACAATGTCGCGCAACGGCATTGCAGAAGCCGTCGAAAAAGCATTAGCAGAAGCTCGCGGTGAAAAGAAAGAGGCCGGCTCAAACGCTCCGATTTCTTTCACGCCGGGCGAATACACAGCCACAGCTTACGGCTATAACGGACCTGTCGAAGTCAAAGTTACTTTTGAAAATGACAAGCTCAAAGGAATAGCAGTAACGAAAAATCCTGAAACAGGACACGTCGGCGACATTGCTTTTGACATTATGATTCCTGAAATGATTCAGGCTAACGGCTCAGGAGTTGACGCTGTATCAGGAGCAACTTTCTCAACCCGCGCCCTCCGCAACGCTGTCAACGCTGCCGCAGAAATGGCTAAATGCTCTAACCTTGAGGCCTTCAAAGCCGCTAAAGTCGAACATAAAGCAGGCGACCCTATCACCGTTCATTATGACGTCGTTATAGTCGGTGCAGGCGGTGCAGGTGTAGCAGCAGCAGCCCAAGCGGCTCAGTTAGGTTTGAAAACTTTAATCATCGAGAAAAATGCTGAAGTCGGCGGAAATACTCTCGTATCAGGCGGACAATATCAAAGCGTCATGCCTTACTTAGTTTGGGATCCGAAAAATCCTGACGCTGAGACGGGCGTTTATGCTTTCACAGGCGTTGAGTATCCGAAGGTTAAGTCCGTTCAGGGTTGTATCAATGAGTTAAAAATGATTTACAACTGGAGCGAAGAACCTTTTGACGCTGAATTTTATAAAACTCATGAATATGTTGCGGGCGACGCTCTCGAACTTTCAAAGCACGGCGTTCACGCTGAATATTTGCCGATTTTGAAAGCACTTAAGGCCGAAATTAAAGCCTATTTAGACTGGGCACAGCCGAAACTTGACGCAGGTATCCCTGAAAATCAGCTTGCTCTTTTCTCCACGCTTAACCTTCATATTTTCCAGACTTATTACGGCGGTTTAAGACAGAGCGCGGATAAATCTCAATGGATTTACGGCGACGTCAACCTCGTTAAACAGTTTATCGAAAGTGCTCAAGGCCTCAAAGAATGGCTCGAAGGAATGGGCGCGACTTTCAAAGAAGATGCACAGGCGACTTTAATCGGAGCTTTATGGTATCGTGAAAATGAATTTATCGGCGCAAACGTTGACACGGACGGCGACGGAACTCCTGAAACTTATCAGGGACGCTGGGGAACTTATTTTGTCGCTCCCGTCAATGCGTTTTTGAAAGCTAATCATGAGAATCAAATTATGCTCCGCACTTCTGTCAGCGAATTAATCAAAGAGAGCGGCAGAGTTGTAGGCGTCAAAGCAAAACGTTACGACGGCACAGAAGTTACAGCTTATGCTACTAAAGGCGTAATTCTTGCGACGGGCGGCTATGCTGCTAACTTAAAGAAAGTCGTTGACGAAAACGTCTATTGGTCGCCGGAATATCTTTCACTTTCAACGAAGACAACTAACCGTTCTTCATTACAGGGCGACGGCATCACGATGGCTCAGGCAGCCGGAGCTAACGTTACGGGAATGGGCTTCACTCAGTTAATGCCGATTTCGTGGATTGACAACGGAAATTTAGCCTTCGGCGGCGGAAATTACGCTTGCTGGATTAATCCCAACACTGGCCACAGATTTGTTGACGAAGGCTCAGAGCGCGATGTTCTTTCACTTGCTGAGTTTAGAAACGGCATGGAATACAAAGGCAGCAAAGGCGTTTTCTTGGAGTTTTATAACGTCGAACAGAAAATGCCCGCCCCTGTTCAGCTTCCTGAAACTGGTGATTTCGCAGGACGTTATTACAGAAGAAAAATCGCTGAACTTCCCGAACTTTTCAAAGAGCTTGGCGTCCAAGCTGACCCTAAAGTCGTTGAGCAAACTATCAGAGATTATGATAAGGCCGTAATGAGCGGCAAAGATTTTCCTGATGTCGGCAAAGCAATAGCTTCAAGAACAGTCGGAAACGTTCAGAAAAATCCTGACGGAAGCTATAATCCTGATACTTACGATTTAGATAACACCGTCATGACGATTAGATTAATGGCTCCGAGCACTCACCACACGATGGGCGGCTTAGTCGTTGATACTGAGAGACATGTTTTAACACCCGACGGAAAAATCATTCCTGGCCTTTACGCAGCTGGCGAAGTTACCGGCGGTATTCACGGAGGAAACAGACTCGGCGGCAACGCTATAACTGAAATTTTTGTTTCAGGTCGTATCGCAGCCTCTTCTGTAGCTCAAGATAATAAATAAGTTTTAATAAAGAATTTAGGAACGAGGAGTTAGGAATTGATCTTCCTGCTCCTCATTCTTGTTCTTTATTTAACATAACTATGAGGTTCCATATTATGAAAAAATTTTTAATCGCGTTTTTTGTTTTGTTTATTGCTTGCGGGGCAAATGCAGATACAATCATAAACTCTATCAATGCCGCTGAAGACGCAGAGCAGTTAGTCATTGTTTCAGGGACTAAAGGCTCAAACGCGAATTTTTATTTTTACGAAAAAAATTCCGACGGCGAATGGAACGAAATAATCTCATGCCCCGCTTATATCGGCAAAAAAGGCTGGGGCAAAACCCGTGAGGGCGACTTAAAAACTCCGCGAGGCGTTTTTCATTTCACAATGGCCTTCGGAATTAATGACGATCCCGGTTGTGAAATAGGCTACACAAAAGTTGACGAAACTCATTATTGGGTCGGCGACTCAAATTCAGAAAAATATAATCAATTCGTTTCAACTCGTGATTATAAAAATTTTAATCAAAAAGACAGCGAACATATCATCGATTACGATTTAGCTTATAAATATTGCCTCAACATCAGCTACAATGAAAACGGCACGCCTGGCAAAGGCAGCGCGATTTTCTTACACTGCTACACGAAAAATAAATTCACGGGCGGCTGTGTCGCAATTCCTGAAGAAAAAATGATTGAAGTTTTAAGACACGTTAAGAATAATTGTGTCGTAGTCATGGACGAGAGAAAAAATCTTAAAAAATATTAAATTATGAAAATCTTATTTAACCTATTTATAACCTTTGCAAAGATGGGCGCGGTAACTTTCGGCGGCGGTTATGCAATGCTTCCGATTTTACAGCGCGAAATCGTTGAAAATAAAAAATGGGGCACTGAAGAAGAACTTGCTGATTATTATGCTATAGGTCAATGCACGCCGGGAGTTATCGCTGTGAATGTTGCTACGTTCATAGGACGAAAAGTAGCAGGAAATTTAGGCGGCGTTGTTGCTACGCTCGGTGTAGTTTTTCCGTCAGTCATGATAATAACTTTATTAGCCGGAGTTATTGAATATTATTCTTCGCTTGAATGGGTCAAACATGCTTTCGCAGGAATTAGAGTTTGCGTCTGCGTCTTGATTTTCAATGCAGTGTTAAAACTTTTCAAGAAATCCATAATCGATTTCAAGACAATGGCGATTTATTTAATAATTCTTGCTTGCTCATTTATATTTAATATCTCGCCTGTAATTTTTGTAATAGCGGCGGGCATAGCTGGAATAATTTTGAAGGTGATAGCTAAATGATTTACTTAAAATTATTTTGGGAGTTTTTCAATACCGGTTTATTCGCCGTCGGCGGCGGAATGGCTACACTTCCGTTTTTATATGATATTGCTGATAGAACGGGCTGGTTCTCTCGTCAGCAGTTGGCCGACATGATAGCAGTATCTGAATCAACGCCCGGCCCTATAGGTATTAACATGGCGACTTATTCAGGCTTTTTAACCGCAGGGATACCCGGTGCTGTAATCGCGACTTTAGGACTTATAACGCCGAGCATTATTGTAATTTTATTAGTCGCTGCGTTCTTGAATGCTTTTCACGATAATAAATTCGTAAACGGAGCTTTTTACGGCTTAAGGCCCGCAAGTTGTGCTATGATAACGGCTGCCGGAGTTATAGTCGCTCACGTAACGATTATAAATAATAATCTTGCAGGAGCGTTATTCGAGCGTATTCAATGGCCAGCGTTAGGGCTTGCGGCTGTGCTGATAGTCTTGACGAATTTTATAAAATTTACAAAAAAATTTCACCCTGTATTTTGGATTTTTGTTGCGGCTGTAGTGGGCGTAATTTTCAAATTTTAATTATTTTATTTAATCGAAAGTTGGTATAAAAACATGAAAGCAATAATGACTGTAACAGCAAGAGACCGCG
>JAFVEW010000193.1 GCA_017475805.1 Synergistaceae bacterium
GACGCTAAAGGCGAATGGGCTGGGAATATTGATCAGACACGAGACAACGAAGAGCAGGACGGCGTTATTGTTTATAATGTCGTTGACGGTTCATACGACGGCGGCAATTTTGAAGACACGAATTATATTGTCTTTTCTCCAGAGCAAATAAAATCAGCAACTGACAATCGCGGCACGTTCGGCGTAAATAACACTGAAATTTACAATCAGGCGAACTATAATCCAAGAAATGCGATTGCTGAATGGTTTAAGAACACTAAGGATAGAATAAAGAATTTTCTCACGTCGTCGGTCGAGAGCAAACAGACAACACAGACAACGCAAAATTCAAGCGATTTAGAGTTTCGCCACAGCAAAGAAGGAGAACGGCGTTATGTTGAAGCTAGTCGAGGTGTCCGACCGCCTTCGTTCAAAGAAAAAGTTAATAATGTCGGGCGCAAAATAGCTGAATGCTTCAAGGGCGATTTTTCTAATTTAAATGCGTGGGTACATCTTTCAGCTAAAGAAGAGTTCAGAGCATTAAAAAATAGAGTATCAGCGGCACAAAAACAGGCTGCAAAAACGTTCAAAGAAAATTTAGGAAAATTGAACGATTATGAAATGGATTTGTTCGGGCGAATGAGATTGCTTGACGACTTAGTCTGGCGCAAAAATAAGGTTAAAGATGCTAAACTTCCATTTAATTTTACTGACGAGAGTTTACGGAGTGAACACGAACGTTTCAAAAAAATGGTCGAGGAAAATCCTAAAGTCAAGGCTGCTATCGAGGCTGAAGAACGCGTGAATCGTGGAATTACGGGGGAATTTGTAAGCCTTGCAAAAGAATTAGGCTTTAAAATCGACGATATTTTCTCGAATCCGCATTATTACAGGCATATTGTCTTAGAATACGCTAATGCTGCGGGCGTAGTGCGAGATGGCAAAAACGGCGGATTTATCACAGGCGACAGCTCCGATCCTGCGGTCAGAAAAATGCGTGAGATTTTAGGACGCGACTATATGAAACGTTACAAAGGAAGCGACAAAGACATTAGCACTGATTACACGCAGGCTAATTTTGAAGTTCGAGCGCAGATGTTAGCTGATATTGAAGTTATGAAGACCATAAAGAAAATCAAGCAGCAATATGATAAATCCTCTGAATGCAAGGAAGTATTAAGGAAAGTCCTTTACGGCGACGGAAATAAATTCAATCAGGGTGAAAGCGTTAATCTTAGCGAGGTAATTCCTGAAGGCTACGAGATTTTTACTCCGGCTGGCTCGGGGCTTGTGAAAATGACAAATTCAGTTCACGAAAATATCATAATGCAAGGCATTCAGGAACAGGCTGACAAGTACGGAGTGCCGATTGACGAGATTTTATCAACAGAAATGTTAGCTACTGACGAAGAAATTTTTAATCAGCTTTTAGTTTTGCCGAAAGAAATTGCAGTGACTTTCAAAGAAATGGCTAAAAGCCGCAATCGAAGCACTATCGGAGCAATAGCAAAGAAAATCACTGGTGCTTGGAAAACTTGGGCAACTGTTGCTAATCCGCTAAGAACATTGAGATTTAATCTTAGAAATTTCACGGGCGATTTTGACGCAATGATAGCTGGCAAGCCTAACGCGATAAAATTCATTCCTAGAGCGATAAAAGAACTTGCAAGCAGCGAGGCAACACAGGACTTGCAAGACTTTTTAAACAGACAAAGCGGGAATATTGCGATCGGCGACTTTGTTTTCGAGAACGATGAAATTCAAAAGCTCGATGAAGCCTTCAAAAACACGCCTAAAAAACGAGGAGAGAAAGAAATCACAATCGGCGGCAAGACTTTAAAAAAGAAGGATATAAAAGAATTTCAAAAGGCCGTCAAAAATGCCAAAAACACGGGAAATTTAACGGTCGGCGAAACTGAATTTAGCTCAAAAGAAGTTGAAGAAATTAAACAAGCCATTGAAGGACTTAAAAACGGCGAAAAAGTTTCAAGCAAAAAAATAGGTCTGCTTAAAAAATTGTTTAATTGGGAAGTCAGAGGAAGCGAATTTAGAGAAAATATCTTGAGATACGCGGCCTATTTAAGCTATCTCGACGATATGAAGAAAAATAAAGGAATGCCATTGACATACGGAGCTTCGATAAAAGAAGAAGTTTTAGCTATCGGCGATCTCAAAGACAGAGCGGCTAAAATGTCAAACGAACTTATGGGCGCGTACGACCAAGTCAGCGAATTTGGCAAGGGCGTCAGCGATATGCTTATTCCGTTCTGGCGATTCCAAGAAGTAAACTTGAGGCGATATTACAGGCTGCTAAAAAACGGCTTCAAAGGCGATAATTCGGGCGAATTTGCGAAACGGCTTTTAATTTCGCAGACTACTAAAATTCCGTTCTACGCTGTAAGTGCCGCGTCGACAATGGGAAAAATACTGCTATTCTCTACGCTTGTTCAGGCATTCAATCGCTTTGTGTTCCCTGATGATGACGATGAACTGCCTAATGATGTGAAATACAGACCTCATATAACGCTTGGAAAATATAACGACAGAGTTTATTATTTCGACAGAATAGGCTCGCTTGCTGACGCTGCAGATTGGCTAAATTTAGATTCTATCTTTATTGACGTGCCGCAATTAATGAACGGGCAATTATCACCTGGCGAATATGTCAAAAAAATGTGTCAAGCTCCTGTGAATAAATTCATAGGACAATTAAATCCGATGTTAAAAATGCCTATAGAACTTGCAGTCGGCCGGAGCTTGTATCCAGACGCTTTTAACTCGCGAATAATCAAAGATAACGGAGAACATATAGCGTCATCGATTGGAATGAACTGGCCTTATAAA
>JAFVEW010000194.1 GCA_017475805.1 Synergistaceae bacterium
AAATCCAAACTCCTCAGTAAAATTTTTAGGAGGTTTTTCATAAATGAAAAAGTTTTTTGCGGCAATTTTATTAACGGCTTTGCTTGTTGCACCTGCGGCGGCTGATGTTGTTCTTCAACTCGGCTTTGAAAATTCAATGAGTGAACCTATCGGCCAAGCTCTCGCGAAATGGCAGGAACTTTTAGCGGCTCGTAACACGGGCTTAACGATGGAAATTTTCCCAGACTCACAGCTCGGCAACAAAACAGATTTAATTGACCAAATGCTGCTCGGCGAACCCGTAATGACTCTTGCTGACGGAGCTTTCTTTGCTGATTACGGCGTGCCGGATATGGGAATAGTTTTCGGGCCGTTCCTTTTCGCAAACTGGGACGAGTGCTGGAAATTAATTCAGTCCGACTGGTGGAAAGAACAGTGCGACAAACTTAACTCAATGGGAATTAAACTCGTCGCTGCTAACTGGGCTTACGGCGAAAGACATACGCTCACAACAAAGCCCGTTAAAACTGTCGACGACCTCAAAGGTCTTCAGATTAGAGTCCCGACTAACCAAATTCAGACTAAGGGCTTTGAAGTTTTAGGCGCGACGCCTGTCGGAATGAGCTTGGGCGACGTTTATACAGCGTTACAGCAGGGAACGATTGACGGCGGCGAAAACCCGTTAAGCACTCTTTACGGACGCAAACATCATGAAGTCGCGAAATATTTAATCCTTGACGGCCACGTCTTGAATTTTACAAACTGGATTTGCTCGTCAATGTGGTTTGACGGCCTCACGGAAGAACAGCAGAAGGCTCTTGTTGAGACAGGCTACGAAGCAGGCGTTTATAATAATGAACTTCAGTCAAAGGCCAATGATTACTATCGCGGCTTAATGGAAAAAGAGGGCGTTACAGTTACTGTTCCTGACGAAGAAGTTTTGAAAGGCTTTAGAGAAAAAGCTCAGGACTTTTATAAACTCGGCAATTTATTCAAATGGTCAGATGGCCTCTATGAGAGAGTCAAAGACGCAATGAAATAACAATTAGAGTTTAGGTGTGAGGAATTAGGAATTAAAATCCTGATTCCTCTTTTTTAACGATAATTTATAAAAAATTCATCATGAAAATTTCAAAATTTATATTCGCGTTATCAATTTGCGTTTTAATATTTATTTTTAATTCTCTTTCTGCAGTGCTTGCTGACCCTGTTCCAAAATTTCAAAGTTTCCCGACACTTGGACGCTGTACGGGCAATAGCGTAAGACTTCGTGAAGATCCAAGCACCGAGTCTGAAATTCTTGGCAGACTTAACACGGGTGATTGCGCCGTTGTTCTTGATAAATTCGTAACTGACGGCAATACATGGTATGAAGTCGATAATCCCTTTGACGAAGGCTCGGCTTTCATGTTCGGAAAATATCTTGAACCTGTTTATCTTGAAGAGCATCAAGTTAATCCTTTACATAAGCTAATAATGAATCTTTATTTGACTTTTGGAATAACACCAGAAAAAGCTGAAAAATTATCAGGTAAACCTAAATCTAAAAATCGCGAAGTTATCGGTGCAGATTCATTCGAGCGTATTAATATGGATTACGGCAATTTCAGCCTTGAATATTTAGCTAATAGTCTAACGTCAGTAAGAGTTCAAAAAGGCAAAAAACCTTTCGGCGATATTAAAATCGGTTCGGACGCAAGCGAACTTATAGAGGTTTTCGGCGAACCTAACCAAAAGGACGAAAATCTCTACAGTTATCAAGACGGCGAAATGACTTTTATAACTTTTGAACTTAAAAATCAAAAAGTCAGCAGTATGGGCTATCAAGTTTATTACGACATTGAAGAATAAAAAATAAATTTTGCCTCCGTATTATAATTTTCACACGGAGGTGTTTTATCTTGAATTATTATCTTTGTTTCGATGCCGGAACTCAGAGCGTAAAAGTCGCAATCTATGACGAACAAGGCAATCAAATAGCTGTCGACGTAAATCCTACGACTCTTAATTATCCGCAGGCCGGATGGGTCGAAATGGACGTCCACGAATATTTTGAGCTCGTTTTGAAGGGCGCAGGACATTGCGTCGAGATTATGCGTGAAAAAAATCTTAATGTGAATTTAATCCGCTCTATCATGGGCGACGGAATTATTTGCGGCATTGCAGGCATTAATTCAGAAGGCCGCGCCATCACTCCTTACATAAATTATTTAGACTCTCGAACTCAAGCCGACGCTGACGAACTTTCAAAATTAAATTTAGATAGTTGGGCAAAAGAGACAGGAAATCCTGAGCCTTTATGTTTATTCCCCGCGATGCACGCACGATGGCTGTTAAAAAATTTTAAAAACGTAAAAGAAATAAAAAAATTTGTCCATAATGCTCCATATATTTTAATGAATTTAGCAGGACTTAAAGCCGAAGACGCTTTCATAGACTGGGGAGCAATGTCAGGCTGGGGACTTGGCTATAACGTTATAAAAAAAGAATGGTCAGACGAACAGTTAAAAATCTTAGGAATAGACAAAAATTTAATGCCCGCAATTAAAAAGCCTTACGAAATAATCGGCAAACTTTCAAAAAAATACGCGGATATTACAGGCTTACCCGAAGGAATTTCAATTTGCGCCGGAGCAGGCGATACTATGCAATCATTATTAGCCTGCGGAGTTTATGAACCCGGCCACGCCGTTGACGTTGCTGGGACTTGTTCAATGTTCTGTATCTCGACGAATGGAATAATTCCGGGTCTTTCGCAAAAAGGTAACGGATTAATCTTTAATTCTGGAACTTTACCTGATACTTATTTTTATTGGGGCTTTGTCAGAACAGGCGGCCTTGCTCTCCGATGGTTTAGAGATAACGTCTGCAACAGACCCGGTGATGATATTTATTACAAATATCTCAGCGACGGCGCAGAAAAGCTCCCTAACGGTGCTGACGGCGTGAGATTTTTGCCATGGCTTACGGGCGGCCCTGAAGGTTTCAGAGAAGTTCGCGGCTGCTTCATTAACATGGGAATGGATACGAATCAATTTATTTTATGGCGCGCAGTCCTTGAAGCAATCGCAGGAGAATATTCAGAAATTGCTGAACGCGCCCGTAAAGCCGGAACTCCTATAGATAGAATCATAATCACCGAAGGCGGAAGCAAAGATAAACTTTGGAATCAAATTAAAGCCGACATGATTCAAGCTGAAACTTTAACGTTAAAAACTGGCGGAGCTTTAGCTCTTAATGCTGTAGTTGCGGCCTACGCTGTAGGAAATTTGAAAGACCTCAAAGCTAAAATCAACGAAGACTTAACTGAAACAGGCCATTTCAAGCCTAAAGAAAAATTAACGCTTCCCGAAATTCCTTTTAAGATTTAAGGAGAAATTTTTACAAAATCATGAGCAGATTTTTACACTCAAAGTTTAATGCTTCGACTCTTGACCCTTATGATACAAGCGAAGAACTTGAAAGCATGAACGGCTATGTGCGTCTTAATACGAACGAGTCGCCGTTTGAGCCTTCAGTGAATTTAATAAAAAGTGTTCGTTCAGCGGCTGGAACTTTGAATTTTTATCCTGACCCCGACTGCAGGAAACTGCGTGAAAAATTAGCGGATTTAATGAGCGTTAAGCCTTCAGAAATCGTTTTCGGCAACGGGAGCGACGAAATTTTGAATTTTTTATTCTCGGCTTTCTGCGAACACGGCGCGGCTTTTCCTGATATTACTTACTCGTTTTATAAAATTTTAGCGAAATTTCACGGTGTTGATTTTATTCAAATTCCTTTAGACGAAAATTTTTGCGTCAATCCCGATGATTATAAAAATCTTAATGGCCGAACGATTTTCATAGTTAATCCTAACGCTCCGACTGGAATTTTTTTAAGTTTAGATGATATCGAAAAAGTTATAAATCAAAATCCCGACAGCTTAATCATTATTGACGAGGCTTATATAGATTTTGGCGGCGAGAGTGCTAAAAAACTAATTAACGAGTATAAAAATTTAGTTGTCGTTCGGACATTTTCAAAATCCCGTTCACTTGCCGGAGCCCGTCTCGGCTGGTGCATGGCCTGCGAAGAAATTGCAAAAGATATTAACGACATTAAAAACACCGTCGCGCCGTATAATATCAACGCAATGACTCAAGCGGCAGGACTTGCGGCTCTTGAAGACGAAGAAACAACTCAAAAGAACGTGAAATTAATTAAGAGTGTCCGCGACAACACTAAAAACAGACTTAGAGAAATGGGCTTTGAAGTTTTAGATTCGTCGACGAATTTTTTATTTGTACGTCATGAAAGAGTCAGCGGCGAAAAAATTTTCGAGGTTCTAAAACGCTGCAGAATTATGATTAGACATTTTAACAATCCTGAAAAAATCTCGAATTTCAATAGAATTACAATCGGCACAGCCGAACAAATGCAAATTATGCTTGAAGTGTTGAGGAGGGTAATCAAAAAATGAGACAAGCTGAAATCAATCGAGAAACAAAAGAAACTCAAATAATTTTAGCTCTTGACCTTGACGGTGAAGGACGCAACGACATTAAAACAGGCTGCGGTTTTCTTGACCATATGCTGACGTTGTTTGCCGCGCATGGACGCTTTGACTTAAAAATTAACTGCACCGGCGACACTTGGGTCGATTATCATCACACTGTTGAAGACGTTGGAATTTGTTTAGGCCAAGCCTTTAATCAAGCTCTTGGCGACAAGAAGGGCATAAATCGCTACGGCAATTTTATTTTGCCTATGGACGAAGTTTTAATTTTGACGGCAATAGATTTTTCAGGGCGTGCTCATCTTGGCTGGGACGTAAACATTGTGCCAAAAAAGGTCGGAGAGTTTGACACTGAACTTGCTTTAGAATTTTGGCTTGCTTTTGTGAGAAATGCTCTCTGTACGTTGCATTTTAAGCAATTTGCAGGCTTAAACGCTCATCACATAATCGAATGTGCTTTCAAATCCGCAGCTCGAAGCATAGCTCAGGCCGTGAAAATTAATCCTGAATACAAAGACGAAATTCCTTCAACTAAGGGCTTGATATAAATATTAGCTAAAGAACAAACCGTCTGTGTCACGGAATTTATACGTGAATTTTCCGCGACACAGGCTCAATAAGAAATATTTGAGTGCGTCAATTTTAATTTTTATTTGGGTCGGTGAAAAATGTTACAAGCTCTTTCTCGTTGAAGTATGTAGGCAGTCCTCCATTCAAGCTGGATAGCCCCATTTCCTTTGCTGTCTTTTCTGCAAAATTCACTGCTTTTTTCGAGATAAGGCCATCTCTTGTAATACCGAAGCCCAAGTCATAAATAAATTCTGTAATTATTCCGTCCACGCAGATAATACTTAACGTCTCTGGTAATTCTCCGCTCGGACCATAATAAGGTCCATATATAGTGACGGAATTTCCTTTGACATGTCCTATATTGCGGATGGAGTCCCCAAAAAATTTTTCCAAAACTTTTACATCCGCACCAACGCGCAAACCCCGAAAATCAAAATTAGGATCGTTAGTCTTAAATATCAATGTTCCAAATTTTTTTTCTCTCCAAGAATAAGCGAGAACAAGTGTTTTATCTTTTGCATAAACCCTATTCCACTCGACTTTAGATAATAACGGCTTGTCATCCTCTCCCCATTCTGTGTACTCGCGCTCTTTTCTTGTGAGCCGGACTTCAAAAATCGGCTTGTTAAAATTTACAATTTTTGAAGCAAATTCAGAAAAATTTTTCGTGAGAGCTTCCATTTTTTTATTAAATCTTTCGGCCTTTTGGGAGTTAAAATTTTCATAAAACGCGAAACACGGGGATAAATATATAGCCGAGTAAAACGCGACAAGGACTAACACTAACATTTTTTTCATTTTGAGAAAAATACCTCCGGGAAAATTCTATCACGAAAACAGAAAAGCCCCCTGAAAACTTCAGAGAGCTTGTGAAATTTTTTTCTAATTTCTTAGAGATTTATATTCGGGATACCTGCAAATCCTTTCGCTAAATCTTCATCGCTCGGAATATAATCAGTCATAACGCGGTCATTGTATTTTTCGTAGGCCACCATGTCGAAATATCCCGTTCCCGTCAAGCCAAAGATTATTGTTTTCTCTTCGCCTGTTTCTTTGCATTTTAATGCCTCGTCGATAGCGACGCGAATAGCATGTGAACTTTCAGGTGCCGGCAAAATTCCTTCAACTCTTGCGAACTGTTCAGCAGCTTCAAAAACACTCGTTTGTTCAACTGCGCGGGCTTCCATGAGGCCGTCATGATAAAGCTGTGAAAGAATACTGCTCATTCCATGATAACGTAAGCCGCCGGCATGGTTAGCTGAAGGAATGAAATCATGTCCAAGCGTATACATCTTGGCCATCGGGCAGACTTTGCCTGTGTCGCAGAAATCATAAGCAAATTTTCCGCGAGTGAAGCTCGGACAGCTTGCAGGCTCAACAGCGATAATCTGATAATCAGCTTCACCGCGAAGTTTCTCACCCATGAACGGCGAAATTAGACCTCCTAAGTTTGAGCCGCCTCCGGCACAGCCGATTATAATGTCGGGTTTGATATTATATTTTTCACATGCGGCTTTTGTCTCAAGTCCGATTATTGACTGATGAAGCAAAACTTGATTCAAAACGCTCCCTAAAACATAACGATAGCCTTCAGTTGAAGCAGCTACTTCGACGGCTTCGGAAATTGCGCAGCCGAGTGAGCCTGTTGTGTTCGGGTGTTCGGCGTTAATCTTGCGGCCTATTTCAGTTTCCATTGAAGGCGAAGGCGTTACGCTTGCTCCGTAAGTCCTCATGACCTCGCGCCTAAATGGCTTTTGTTCATATGAAACTTTGACCATGTAGACCTTACAGCCGAGTTTGAAGAATGAACACGCCATCGCTAAAGCCGTTCCCCATTGTCCTGCGCCTGTCTCTGTTGTTACGCCTTTTAAGCCTTGTTTTTTAGCGTAATAAGCCTGAGCGATTGCCGAGTTTAATTTATGAGAGCCTGAAGTGTTATTGCCCTCGAATTTATAAAAAATATGAGCAGGCGTTCCGAGAGCTTCTTCAAGAAAGACTGCGTGAGTGAGCGGCGAAGGACGATACATTCTATAAAAGTTCAAAATCTCGTCAGGAATTTTTATATAAGCTGTATTGTCATCAAGTTCCTGTTTAATAAGTTCATCGCAGAAAATTGGACGCATGTCTTCAAAAGTCATCGGCTTAAGTGTTCCGGGATGAATAAGAGGCGCGGGTTTTGTCTTCATGTCTGCGCGGACGTTATACCAGGACGAAGGAATTTCTTTTTCATCAAGATAAATTTTATAAGGCACGTCGAATCTACTCATGATAAATTTTTTCTCCTTAAAACAAATTTTTAACGCGCCTATTATAATTCAGAGAAAGATTTTTCAAGCTGTCATTTTTGAGCCTTAATTATTCAAATGCGATAATGTAAAGCAAAAACATTTGACAGCATAAAATACCTTTTTTATAATGCAAGCATGGTTGACAGCGTTAATGATGAAAATAAAAATGACAGCGAAATTTTAAGACGCAGAGTTTACTGTAATTTGCTTTATGATTTTTATTCGCCGCTGCTTACTGAAAGACAAAGAAAAGTTTATGAAACTCTTTGCTTTTCGGATTTAACTCTCAGCGAGGCCGCAGGCGTTTTAGGTATCAGCAGACAAGGTGTTTATGTTTTAGTTCGACACGTCATGCAAAAATTAGAAGGCATTGAAAAAGAATTAAATTTCGCCGCTAACACTCAGAAGCTCGAAAATAAGGTTAAAGAACTTGAGGAAGAAAATAAGTCATTGCGCAGTGAAATCAAAAAAATTAGGAAGGAGGAGAAATAGATTATGTTTGACTCACTCAAAGAAAAATTTGCGGCTGTGTTCTCAAAATTAGGGAGTAAAGGCAAACTTTCAGAAGCTGACATTGATGCAGCTTTGCGTGAAGTTCGTCGTTCTTTATTAGAAGCTGACGTTGACTTTAGAGTCGCTAAAGATTTTATAGCAAAAATCCGCCAGCGTGCTTCAACTGCTGAAGTTTTAGAATCAATCACAGCTAACGAACGAATCGCCGCGATAGTCTATGAGGAATTAATTTCTCTCATGGGCAAAAGTGAACCTCTGATTATTTCACCGAAACCTCCGACCGTGATTTTAATGGCGGGTTTGCAAGGTTCAGGAAAAACTACAACAACCGTAAAACTTGCAAAAATCTTAAAAAATTCCCACAGTCCTTTAGTCGTAGCTTGCGACTTAAGACGCCCCGCAGCCGTTGAACAGCTTAGAGTTTTGGCTGATGACGCTAAA
>JAFVEW010000195.1 GCA_017475805.1 Synergistaceae bacterium
TGAAAATTAATAGAGATACAGCTATGTTTACTTGACATGGTCGTATCTCTTTGTTATCATGTCTAACTGCACTAAAATTACCAGACTGTCAGGGGAGGTATAACATTGCCTGAGTTCGTTCCAATCAGCAAAACCCGAAAGCGTTACACTTTCGGACGCGCTCGTGACGTAAGCGACATGCCCGATATGATCGAGGTACAGAGAGATTCTTATCATTGGTTTTATCAGGACACTGTACCGCCTGAAGAAAGAGTTTCACAAGGACTTCAGGAATTATTAGAGGAAGTTTTCCCGATAGAGAGCTACGATGGGAATTTTGCTCTCGAATTTGTAAGTTATGCAATCGATAAGCCAAAGATAACAGAAGAAGAAGCACGACAAAAAGATATGACGTGGGCGCGGCCTATCAAAGCTACTATAAGGCTCACGAACACAAAGACTCAAGTCCGCAAGGAAGCCAAAGAAATTTTCTTAGGAGACTTCCCTGTGATGACAGACAGAGGAACTTTTATTATTAACGGCACAGAAAGAGTCGTAATTAATCAGCTTGCACGATCAGCCGGAATTTATTTCACCCGAACAGGCGATGTCTGCTCGGCAAAATTAATTCCAGATAGAGGCGCATGGCTCGATTTTGCGATGCCGGAATCAGAGAAAGAAGTAATCACTGCTAACATAGATAACAGAAAGCGTCTGCCCGTAACTTTGCTATTAAAAGCCTTAGGCGCACGCAACAATGAAGAAATTTTAGAGCTGCTCGGTGTCGAGACGGTTTCAAGACATTTTGATAACGAATTAAAAGGCTATATGTCAGCCGAAGATGTTTATAACGAAGATGGAGATTTAATCGTTGCTAAAGGTGCATTAATCGATGAAAGTATTTTAGCGGCACTTTATAAAAACGATCCTGATCCCGAAGCAAGCATCTTAGTTTATGAAATGGACTCGGGCTTGGCTCGAACTCTTGATAAAGACAAGACGAAAAGCCCAGATGAAGCTATACAGGAAATTTTTAAGCGTTTAAGGCCGAATGAACTTGCTCGAATCGAAAACGCAAGAGATTATTTTAGAAGTTTGCTTCAAGATTCAAGACGTTATACTCTCGGCCGTGTAGGATGTTATAAACTAAACCGCCGTCTTGGTATGGACGTTTCTGAAGAAGAAAAATTATTGACGCTTGATGATGTTGTCGCGATTATGAAAGAAATGTTCGCAATGTGCAAAGAAGATAAAGTCAGCGACGATATTGACCACTTAGGCAACAGGCGTGTACGTTCAATCGGCGAACTTTTACAAAATCAAGTCCGAATCGGTTTGTTGAGAATGGAAAGAATCGTCCGTGAAAGAATGACGACTATTCCTAACCTTGACGAAGTTACAGGCCGTGAATTAGTCAACGTCAGACCTATAGCGGCGTGTTTACGAGAGTTTTTCGGTTCAGGCCAGCTCTCGCAGTTTATGGATCAAACTAACCCGTTAGCTGAAGTTACGCATAGACGCAGACTTTCAGCACTTGGTCCCGGAGGTTTGAGCCGTGAGCGAGCAGGATTTGAAGCCCGCGACGTTCACTATACTCACTATGGAAGAGTCTGCCCGATTGAGACGCCTGAAGGTCCTAATATCGGACTCGTTTCGTCGTTGACAACTTACGCAACGTTAAATTCACACGGATTTTTAGTAACACCGCGCCGAAAAGTTAAGGACGGAAAATTAACAGATGAAGTCGTTTTGCTGTCTGCTGATGACGAAGATAAGAGCTACGTTGCTATGGCTAACACGCCTCTTGAAGATGACGGATTAACTATAGCTGGCGATTCATGTCCTACAAGACACGGCGACGGAATCGTTACTGTTCCTAAAGAAGAAGTCGATTATATGGACGTTTCGCCGCGTCAGATTGTTTCTCCGTCTACGGCGTTGATCCCGTTCCTTGAACACGACGACGCTAACAGGGCTTTGATGGGTTCAAACATGCAGCGTCAGGCAGTGCCGCTCTTAGTTCCTGAAGCCCCGTTGGTCGGCACTGGAATTGAACACAGAATCGCTAATGACTCAGGCTCATGTATAGCAGCTAAAGAGGCCGGTGTAGTAACTTACGTTGATGCAGATAGAATTAAAATTCAAAATAAACGCGGTCGTGAAAAAGTTTACGAATTGATTAAATTCCGCCGATCAAATCAATCGACTTTAATACATCAAAGGCCGCTCGTTCGTAAAGGTCAGGAAATTGCAAAAGGCGAAATTATCGCTGACGGCCAAGCAATCGAGAACGGCGAATTAGCTCTCGGCCATAATGTTTTAGTCGCTTTCGTTCCTTGGGAGGGCTATAACTTTGAAGACGCTATTTTGTTGAGCGAAAATCTTGTGAAAGATGATAAATTTTCATCTATTCATATTGAAGAATACGAAATCGAAGCGCGCGCAACTAAATTAGGCGATGAAGAAATTACCCGCGATATTCCAAACGTCGGTGAAGACATGTTAAGAAATTTAGGCGACGACGGAATAATTAGAATAGGTGCTGAAGTTACCGCAGGTGATATTCTTGTTGGCAAAGTTACGCCAAAAGGAGAGTCTGACCAAACACCTGAAGAAAAATTATTGCGTGCGATTTTTGGCGAAAAGGCTCGTGAAGTCCGTGATAATTCTTTGAAACTTCCTAACGGTTCTTGGGGAAAAGTCGTAGCAGTTAAACAAATGGACAGAGATACGGGTTCTGAGGCTTTAAGTTCCGGCGTATTGCGTTCTATTAAAGTTTACGTTGCTCAAAGAAGAAAAATCACGGTCGGCGATAAAATGGCAGGCCGACACGGTAATAAAGGCGTCGTTAGCCGAATTTTACCAGTTGAAGACATGCCTTATCTTCCTGACGGTACTCCCGTTGACGTCGTTTTGAATCCTTTAGGAGTTCCGAGCCGAATGAATTTAGGCCAAGTCCTTGAAACTATCATGGGCTTTGTAGCGTTAAATAACGGCTGGCACGTTTCAACACCTGTTTTTGAGGGTGCAAACGAAAATGAAATTTTTGCTGAAATGAAAAAAATCGCCGCTGAAAAATATCCTGACTTAACTGAAGACGGAATGATTAAAATCCGCGACGGTCGTACAGGCCGCCCAATGGATAAAAAGGTTACTATCGGCTGTATGTATATGTTGAAATTAAATCACTTAGTTGATGACAAGATTCACGCACGTTCAACAGGCCCGTACAGTTTAATCACTCAGCAGCCTTTAGGAGGCAAAGCTCAGTTCGGCGGTCAGAGATTCGGAGAGATGGAAGTTTGGGCTCTCGAAGGTTACGGAGCTGCTAACGTTCTGCAAGAGATTTTGACGGTCAAATCCGACGACATTAGAGGCCGTGATAAAACTTACGAGAGAATCGTCAAAGGTCAAAGCCTCGTCAAGCCCGGCGTTCCTGAAAGTTTCAGAGTCTTGGTCAAAGAACTTCAAGGACTTGGCCTCGATGTTGAGGTTACTTTTGATGACGGCTCTCACGGAGATATACCGATTGAAGACGATGATAAACCCGTATTCAATGCTAAACCTCCGGAGGTCTTCCAGCCTATGAGAAAGCAGAGAAAGCCACGCAAACAAGCTCAACCGACTCTTGACGCTATCTTAACTGACGACAACACAGCAGATTCAGCATCAGAACCTACGGTCGAAATTCCTGCGGATATTTTTGAAAAAGACGAGCCTACAGCCGAAGACTTAGCAAAAATTAATGAAGAAATTAAGGAAGACGCAGCAGCACCGAAACTTTCAGAAGTTTTTGATAACGGAGAGGAGGAAAATTAAACTTGGCAAGAAGAAAAGAAATCACAGGAGTCAGAATTAAATTAGCGACTCCTGAAAGGATACATGAAATTTCTAAAGGCGAAGTCTTAAAGCCTGAAACTATAAACTACAGAACTTTACGCCCCGAAGTTGACGGGCTTTTCTGCGAAAAAATCTTTGGACCTACTCGCAGTTAT
The DNA here is from genome assembly GCA_017475805.1 of Synergistaceae bacterium. The sequence continues at coordinate 3,975 of JAFVEW010000195.1, forward strand.
GAATGCCGATGCGGAAAATACAAACGCTCCGGCCCTAAATTCAAAGGCGTTGTCTGCGAACATTGCGGCGTAGAAGTTACTGATAACCGCGTCCGCCGTGAACGAATGGGACATATTGATTTAGCCGTCCCTGTTGTTCATATTTGGTATTTACGCGGCATTCCCAGCCGTTTAAGTTTGCTGCTTGGAACGACTGCAAAAGATCTAGAGAAAGTCGTTTATTTTGCTCCGTCTCGAAAAACTGAAAAAGGCTATAAAATCACAGAAACTGCACGTCCTGATGTTATTCAGAAGGGCGCGGTAGTTTTTGATAGCGAATTAAAAATCCATGCTCACTATCAGCCTACAGGTTTTAGCTATGAAGACGCTCACCAGCTTGAGGGAATTGAAAACGTTCCTGTGAACATTGGCGACATTATCTCGGCTACTCAAGTCTCTAAATATAAAAATGACTACGGCGAAAATAGTTTGAAAGTCGAGCCCGCTTTCACTCTCAGCCAAGCTAACGAAGAATTAGGTCTTGAAGCTGGTGCTATTGTTCCTGCTTCAAAGGCAGATGACAATGCAAAACGAGCTAAAATCGGAAATAATGACGCTTTTATCGTTACTGACGCGGTTAAATTGCCCTACGTTAAAGGACAAGTTTTATCAAACAGCGAATTAGCGATTCTTCAAAATCAATATCCTGGAAAATTCAGAATAATGCGCTATGAAAAAGTCATTGACGATCCGAGCCATTTAGTTATTGACCCGGGTAACTCAATGTTTAATCAAGGCGACGTTATTTTTGAACATCAGGCGCGAATTTGCAAAAAATATGACGAGAATTTTCAAGCAGGAATCGGTGCTGACGGTGTTCAGGCGTTAATTAATAAATTAGATTTGGATACTTTAGCCGATTCTTTAAGAGAACAAATCGCTGACACAACAGGGCAGAAAAAACGAAAATTAATTAAGCGTCTTCAAGTCGTTGAAGATTTTAGAAAGAGCGACTCGAAGCCTCAATCGATGATTCTTAACGTTTTGCCTGTCATTCCGCCGGATTTAAGACCGTTAGTCCAGCTTGACGGCGGGCGCTTTGCAACGAGCGATTTGAATGATTTATATCGCCGTGTCATTAATAGAAATAATAGATTAAAGAAGTTGCAGGCGTTAAACGCTCCTGAAATTATTGTTCGCAATGAAAAACGAATGCTTCAGGAATGTGTTGACGCTTTAATAGATAACGGCCGCGTCGGGAAGGCGGTTTTAGGCGCAGGCAACAGACCTTTGAAGAGTCTCACGGATTTATTACGAGGCAAAAAAGGACGTTTCCGTCAGAACTTGCTTGGAAAACGTGTCGACTATTCCGGCCGTTCAGTTATCGTCATTGGACCGCAGTTAAAAATTTATCAGTGCGGTTTGCCTAAGCAGATGGCTCTTGAACTTTTCAAGCCTTTCGTAATCCGCAGACTTGTTGAAGGCGGAATGGCTCTGAATGTCAAGCACGCTAAACGAAAAATTGAAAAAGGCGGCAGCGAAGTCTGGGAGATTTTAGAGAACATCATCAAAGATCACCCCGTAATGTTAAACCGCGCTCCGACTCTTCACAGGCTTGGTATTCAAGCGTTCGAGCCTGTCTTAATGGAGGGCAAGGCTATTCGACTTCACCCTATGGTATGTACGGCTTTCAACGCTGACTTTGACGGAGACCAAATGGCCGTTCACGTTCCTTTAAGTATTGAAGCTCAGGCTGAAGCGCGTTTATTAATGCTTTCCGCAAATAACTTGCTTTCACCTGCTTCAGGCCGTCCTGTCGTTACGCCGACTCAAGATATAGTCTTAGGAGTTTATTATTTGACGGACATGCGCGAAGGACTCGAGGGCGACGGAATGTGTTTCACTGACATGGACGACGTTTTGTCGGCAATTTCTCACGGAACAGTTCACGTTAATTCTCGAATTTGGCTGAAAGAAAATAAAGAACTTTGGGGCAATCCTAAAGGCCGCAGGAAATACACGAAAGATAACAAGCCCGTTATCGTCAATAGTTATAAAGACGTTGAAGGCGAGCCGCGAGTAGTTTTCTTTGAGACAAGTCCTGGAAGAGTTTTATTTAATGAAAGAATCGCGCCTAAATTAAGATTCGTTAATGAACAGCTCAGCAAAAAGAAAATCGGTGCCCTGCTTGACGATGCTTATGACAAAGTTGACAGGCCAGGCGTTGTCGATATGCTTGACCAGATTAAATCGCTCGGCTATCACTGGGCTGTCCGCAGCGGAATCAGCTTCGGCATTCAGGCAGTAAGAATCCCTGAAGAAAAGGCAATCATCACGAAAGCGACTCAGGCCGAAGACGACATAGCAAAAGAAAATTACGAA
>JAFVEW010000196.1 GCA_017475805.1 Synergistaceae bacterium
GAAAACTATAATCGCTACAAAAGGCCGCGCAAGTTATTTAGGCGAACGCAGCATAGGACATCAAGACCCCGGCGCAACCTCAGCGACTTTAACTCTTGAAGCAATCTTAAAATATTTCAAAGAAAAATAGAAAGTAAAAAAAATAAAAAAAAATGGTAGGAATAGTAATAGTTTCACACAGTTGGAAAATTGCTGAAGGCGTTGTTGATTTAGCTCGCGAAATGGCTCAAGAGCACGATAAAATCATTCCTGCGGGCGGTCTTGAAGACGGCTCAATCGGGACTGACGCTCAGAAAATAGCTGATGCCATCGTTGAAGCTGACGCTGGCGACGGTGTAGTTATCATTGCGGACATTGGAAGCAGCATAATGAGTGCCGAAGCCGCTATAGAATTATTAGAAGACGAACAGCGCGGAATTAACGCCGTGATTGCTGACGCTCCGATAGTTGAAGGCGCGGTGTGTGCTGCTGTCGAAGCTATAGGCGGCGGAAGTCTTGAGGCCGTCTTAACTGCTGCAGAAGAGGCAAAAGAGTCTAATAAACTCTAAAATATAAATTTTAAGGAGGAATTTTCCATGAAAAAATTAATCAATCAGGTCGACAAAATCGTTGACGAAATGCTTGACGGCATGACAGCAGCTTATCCTCAGTACGTCAAAAGGCTCGAAGGCTTTGAAGTCATTTTCCGTGCAGGCGGCCCTTCGTCAAAAGTTGCGCTTGTTTCAGGCGGCGGTTCTGGTCATGAACCTTCACACGGCGGTTACGTCGGCAAAGGAATGTTAGACGGTGCAGTCGCAGGTGAAGTATTCACGTCCCCTACACCTGATCAAGTTTTTGAGGCTGTCAAGGCTGTGAACGGCGGTAAAGGAGTTTTGCTCGTCATCAAAAATTACACGGGCGACGTTATGAATTTTGAAATGGCTGCTGACATGGCCCGCGACGAAGGCATTAACGTTGAGCAGGTTATCGTTGCCGATGATGTTGCCGTCGAAAATTCAACATGGACTACAGGACGCAGAGGAATAGCCGGAACTGTTTTCGTTCACAAAATCGCAGGAGCAAGTGCCGAAGCAGGTCTCGAACTTTCAGAAGTTAAGCGCGTTGCAGAAAAAGTCATCGCTAACGTTCGTTCAATGGGAATGGCAGTCAACGCTTGCACCGTCCCTGCAGCAGGCAAAGTCAGCTTTGAACTCAAAGATGATGAAATAGAAATCGGCATCGGTATTCATGGCGAGCCCGGAACTCATCGCGAAAAAATTTCCGAAGTCAATAATATTGCCGACAAATTACTCGCGAAAATTTTAGCCGAAGGAATCTATAACTCAGGTGATGAAGTCGCTGTTATGGTCAACGGTATGGGCGGAACTCCTTTAATGGAGCTTTTTGTTGCGAACAAGCACGTTAAAGAAGTTCTTGACGCAAAAGGAATCAAAATCGCAAAGACTCTCGTAGGAAATTACATGACATCGCTCGACATGGAAGGATTTTCAATAACGCTCCTTAAACTTGATGACGAGTTAAAGAAATTCCTCAACGCTCCGGCTGATACTCCGGCTTTTGTGCAGTTTTAATGAAACGCTGCACCGCTGGCGTTAAATAATTTTCTTTCGCGTAGGTCATGTAAATAGTTCTGAAACAATTTTCGCGGTCTATTTTTAGGATAGCGACGTCAAAATTTTTCAGCATTTTTATAGACGCTATAAATGATACTCCGAAGCCTTCGGCGACAAGAGCAGCGATAGACTCTTCGTCGGGGGCTTTCGCTATAATCTGCGGCGACAAATTTTCTTCATCCCATATTTGACGAATTAATGAGTGTATCCCGGTCTCTTCTATATATTCTACATAAGGAAACTTAGCTAACTCTTTGAGAGAAATTTTTTCGCGCCCTGCAAGAGGATTGTTAAGCGGAACGATGCCGACAAGTTCCTGTTTCATTATCGGGACGTATTCGATTTTTTTGTTGTTAGTCTCTACGGTGCAAATCCCAACATCAAAGCGGCTGCTTATAAGACCTTCAATTATTTTTGATGAGTTTGCCTGGTGGAAATGAAAGACGCAGTTTTTATTTTCAGGCTGCTCTAAGAAAACTCGCGCCATCTTAGGTACGATCCTTTTTCCGAATGGAGCGTTATATGCGAGATCAATGTGTCCTGTGCTGCCTATTGCTAAGTTTCTTACTTTGTCATTAACAAATTTTATCTGCTCAAGAAGCGGAGTCATCTGTTGAAAATAATATCTTCCGTATTTTGTAAGATCAATATTTCTTCCTTTCCTCTCGAATAATGAAAAACCGAGTTCTTCTTCAAGACGCGCTATTGCGTTGCTTAGCGAAGGCTGTGAAACATAGAGAATCTCGGCGGCCTTCCTGAAACTTTTTTCTCTTGCTATTGCGCAGAAATAATTAAGCTGCTGAAGTGTCATAAAATTTCGCCTCCCGTTTTTTTGATAGTTAAAAGCTATTAATCATTAAGTATTTTTGTATTATACATAAACATATCTCTATGTTAAGATAACAATTACTTCAAATTATTCATTAAAAAATTTTATTAAATTCACTCAAGGGGGTATTTTCGTGAAAACTGTCAAGATTCGTAACGTTGAACTTGGCGCAGGCGTTCCTAAAACGATTGTGCCTATTGTCGCAAAAAACAGGGCGGCAATTTTAGAAAAAGCTGTAGAAATTACAAAACTTCCCGTCGATTTAGTCGAATGGCGAGCAGATTTCTATGAAGATTTATTCAAAATTCCTGAGCTTCTTGAAACTCTAAAAGCCATGAGAAAAACTCTCGGTGAAACTCCGATACTTTTCACAATCAGAACTAAACCCGAAGGCGGCGAAATTACTCCGTCGTTTGAAGATTACTCGAAAGTAAATCTTGCCATTGCCAAGAGCGGCGATGCTGATTTAGTTGACGTTGAAATGTTCTGGGGCAATACAGATTGGAACGGCGCGGCTTCAGAAATCTCAGTGAAACTCACGGACGAAATCCGCAAAGCAGGATGCAAAGTCGTAGGCTCGCGTCATAATTTCTCAGCGACTCCTTCAGAAAAAGAAATTTTGACAGCTTTACAGCAGCAAAAGAAAGCCGGAGCAGATATTCCAAAGGTCGCAGTCATGCCCAAGAGTGATGCCGATGTTGTAACTCTTATCGCTGCTTCCGTTGATTTCAAAGGCGAAACTGATAGACCTTTCTTGACGATTTCAATGGGATCTCAAGGAATGGTCAGCAGAATGGCTTGTGAACTTTCAGGTTCTTGCATGACATTCGGAGCAGCAGGACAGACAAGCGCACCGGGTCAAATTCAAGTTAAAGACTTGAAAGACGCTCTCAACATGATTCACAATGCTCAGAAAAGCAATTAAATAAAATTTTAGGAGGTATTTACAATGAAAAAGTTTTTTGCGTTGCTTCTCGTTCTTTCGTTAGCACTCGTTGCTCTTCCGGCTTTCGCTGCTGATTACCCTGCGCAGAACGTTACAGGCGTCGTTCAGTGGGGAGCAGGCGGCGGTACTGACTCTCTTATGCGTCCGTTGTCAGCTTTGGCCGAGCAGAAACTCGGAAAATCAATCATCATTCAGAATATGACGGGCGCAACAGGCTCAATCGCTACTCAATATGTTTATGACGCTCCTGCAGACGGCTACACTCTTTTAATGGGAGCTGAAAATCCTGCTCTCTATGACGTTCTCGAAATCAGCGAACTCACATATGATAATTTCGACTGCGTTTATTTAATCGGTGATGAAGTTGTCGGTATAGTTGTCGGCAAAAATTCTCCTTATAAATCATTCACTGAAATCGTCGAAGCTGCGAATAAAGCTCCTTGGACGCTCAAAATCTCAACGACTGGAACAGGCGGACTTCCTTGGGAGGTCGGAGCTTTTATAGCGGACGTTACGGGCGCAATGTTCAATCAAATTCCATACGACAGCGACGCAAGCGCGAAAACTGCCGTTATGAATGGCGAATGTGATTTCACAGTCTGCAAAATTCAGTCAGGCATCGAAGACTACAAAGCAGGCGACTTAAAATTCCTTTGCCTCCTTTCAAAAAAGCCTGTTGAAACAATGCCCGAAGTTCCTTTGATCACGGCTGAATATCCTGATTTTGACAAATATCTTCCTTGGGGACCTTTCTATGGCGTTTTTGTGAAGAAAGGCACTGATGCAGGAATTAAATCGATTTTGAGCACGGCTTTCATGACAGCAGGCCCGCAAGAAAGTTATCAAAAAGTCTTAAAGAATTTCAATATTAATTTCTTGGGTTACACCGGCGACGATGCCACAAATTATATTTCTTCGTGGCGTTCAAACACAATCAACGCATTAAAAAGCAGCGGTGCGCTTGACTAAGTGAGAAATTAAGAGGTAGGAGTGAGAAGTTAAAAAAATTTCTCACCCCTTATTTTTTTACGGAGGTGAAAAATTTAATGCCGGATTTAGATTTAGAAAATATGTCAGCCGAAGAAAGAACTAAATTAGAATATCCAGATATGAATCCTGATTTGGAAGTCAACACTGATGATTTAGTTGTCGTAAAAGAACACCCGCTTGAAGCAGGCGAAAAATTTTTCTCGCTGATAGTTTTAATTTTTGGCTCAATAGCCTTAAAACTTTCTGTTGATTTATGGTTCAGCATTTCATTAAGGAAAGGTCCGCGAATTGCATCGGCGGCGGCTGTTCCTGTTTTTGTAAGCGCATTATGGGTCATAATGGCTCTATGGACAGTCATTGAGAATTTCAAATTGACTACACCGCTCTCAAAAGTTCAAAGCACATTTGAAAAAATTATTAAAGCTCTTCAATATGCTTTCCCGTTGAATGTTTTAATAATGCTTGCGGCTATCGTTGCTTATTGCGCCGCACTTGTTGAGGGCTTGAGCTTTTATATTGCGACGCCGTTATTTTTGTATTTTTCGATGTGCTATTTAACAAGAAAAGACTACGTTAAAAATATTCTTTGGACAGCTATCGTAATGGCATTTATAGTTTTAGTCTTTAGAGTATTATTCAGCGTCGTGTTCCCGTAGAAAAGGAGAGTGAATTTCATATGGAAGCATTACGTTACATGTCTATAATTTTTACAGAACCTTGGCTTATCGCTCTCGTTGCTGCAGGAACATGCGCGGGAGTTTACGTTGGAGCAATCCCGGGACTTTCAGGAACAATGGCGGTCTCGCTTTTAGTTTCATTCACTTTTGGATGGGAACAACACTGCGCACTTGCCGTTATGGTCGGCGTATATGTAGGCTCAGTCTTCGGCGGCTCACGTTCAGCGATTTTGTTGAACATTCCCGGAGCTCCTGCGGCAGTTGCTACGGCTCTTGACGGCTACGCTCTTGCTAAACAGGGACGTGCAGGCGAGGCTATGGGGCTTGCAACTTCTCAGTCAGTTATCGGAACTTTGCTCGGAGTTTTAGCTCTTGCGACTTGTGCTCCTTTAGTAGCAGGTATCGCAAGAAACTTTCACTCGATTGACTACTTAATGCTCTCTTTAATGGGCTTAATGATGGTTGGCTCCCTCAGCGGCCGTTCTGTTCGTTTTGGATTAATCGCGGGCTGTATCGGAATATTTTTAGGCTGCGTAGGCGTTGACGGTCAAACAGCTGTAAAAAGATTTACATTTAATATAGTCTATCTTAATTCCGGCGTTGATTACGTTGTCGCAATGATAGGACTTTTCGGAGCTTCTGAAGCCTTGAGTCAGATTACAGACATGAAAGCCACGCCCGTTAAGCAGAAAGTCGATAAGATTTTGCCTTCATGGGTAGAGTCAATGAAATATCTTGGCCTAACGATAAAATCCTCGATAATAGGCGTTTTAGTCGGAGCTTTGCCTGGAGCAGGCGGAGATATTGCAGCATTATTGAGCTACGACCAAGCTAAAAGAAGCGTCAAAAATCCTTCTGCGCCGTTTGGTAAAGGAGCAGTCGAAGGAATTATCGCGCCAGAAAGTGCAAACAATGCCGCAATCGGCGGAGCTTTTATTCCTATGCTTACTCTGGGAATTCCCGGCGACGCAGTTACGGCAGTTTTAATCAGCGCGCTGACTATTCAAGGCTTGAGACCGGGACCAAATTTAATTTCGCAAACTCCTGATTTATTTTGGCTCATTGTTGTTTGCTTATTAGCTGCTTCTTTCTTCCTGCTTGTTTTTGGATTGACAGGTATAAAAGCATTCACAAAAATTGTTGAAGTTCCGAAGGGAATTTTAATGCCCACGATTTTAATTCTTTCAGTAATCGGAGCTTACGCGATAAGAAACAGCGTCTATGATATTTTATGGATGTTCGGCTTCGGAATAATCGGCTATTTCTTAAAGAGATTTAATTATCCAATCGCGCCTATAGTCTTGGGAGTTATTTTAACGAGACTCTGTGAAGAAAATTATCGCCGAGGTGTTATGCTTCAAGGCGGCTCAGTCATGGGAATGCTGGGAAGTATTTTCACAAGCTATATTTCAATCGCGCTTTTTGTCCTTCTTGTTGTCCTTTTCGTAACACAGACGGAAGCCTATAAAAATTGGAAAGCAAAACGAAATTAATAAATTAAAATTTAGGGATTAGGAATAGTTTTTTTTGAGTTCCTAATTCCCTTTTCTATTATTTTTTCACGATATAATATAAATTTAAGAATATAAATATAAATTCTAAGTTGAAAGGAATTTTTATATCATGAAAAAAATTTTATGCGTGATACTTTTATTGATTTTTGTTTCATCTGCTTTTGCTGATGATTTTCGCGTAGGAGTTCTTGCTCAGCTCAATATGACCGAAGAAGAATATAAAAATTTCGTACTTGAAGGACGCGAAACAGTAGGCTTTAATTTCTTAAGCCATGAAAACGAGGATTTCCGTTATTATGATTCACTCTTAACTATGCAAATGGCTTTGAACGCCGGAGAAATTGGCGAAGTCCAGCTTCCTGAGGTTGTCGGTGAATATTTTGCAAACTCAAACCCCTCTTACACCGTATCTTGCGTATCTCAAGTCAGGCCGACTTATTTGGCTTTTGGCTTTTTAGAAAAGAATGAAGAACTGCGTGATAAATTTAATGCCGCTTTGCAATCTATGAGGGAAGACGGAACTCTTGAAAAAATGAGTCTTGATTTCATTGAAAATTTTAGAAACGCGAACATGAAGCTGATTTCGCCAAAAAAATTCGACGGTGCAGAGAGAATCAGAGTTGCATTAACCGGCGACCTGCCGCCCATCGATTTTATTGCTCCTGACGGCACTCCTGCAGGTTTCAACGTGGCAATAATTTCTGAAATAGGTAA
>JAFVEW010000197.1 GCA_017475805.1 Synergistaceae bacterium
AAGAACATCGGGAAACCAATTCCCCAAAGTCCAAGCTGTGAATCAGCTACGCCCGGCGTGAATGTGTAAACAGCTCCGATAGCCATTGCAGCTAAAATCGAGTTTACATAGCTCTCGAAAAGGTCTGCACCCATTCCGGCAATATCGCCAACGTTGTCGCCAACGTTATCAGCAATAACAGCAGGGTTTCTCGGGTCGTCTTCAGGAATTCCGGCCTCAACTTTACCGACTAAGTCTGCTCCTACGTCAGCAGCCTTCGTGTAAATTCCGCCGCCTACACGAGCGAACAAAGCTATCGAGCTTGCTCCCATTCCGAATGCTGTCAAAGCTGTAACATCATTCAAGAATAAATATGCAATGGCAAGTCCCATCAGGCCAAGTCCTACTACGACCATTCCGACAATGCTTCCGCCCGAAAAAGCAACTTCAAGAGCACTGCCCGCAGCGTTGCCGAGTCCCTGCGATTCTGCTTTAGCAGGCGTTGTTATTTCAGCCTCGACAGGAGCGTCATCATCAGCAGCAACAGAAGCCGCCGATTTTGTCGCAGAACCTTCAGCTTGAATTCCGACAAGAGCTGCGTAAGTTGTTCTTCCGTTTGAATTCGTCGCGACATACATTCCGATATATCCGGCTGTAGCACTGCAAAGAGCGCCAAGAATAAACGCAAACGCCGCGCCAAGTCCAAGTGCTGAAACGAGCAAAATCGCAACGACACCGACAAACGGAGCAAGCCACGTATATTCTTTTTTCAAGAAAGCCATAGCACCTGAATGAATAATGCTTGAAAGTTCAGCAACTCGAGGATGACCGATTTGAGATTCTTCGAGTTTTTGATAGACTGTCCAAGCATAAAGACCTGCAAGAACGCCGAAAAATAGAGTGATGAATACTAAGAAAAGCCACATAAAAAATTTACCTCCCTATTTTTATGGAATTTTGATGATTAAGATTATAACTTATTTAATTAGGAATTAGGAATGAGAAATTAGGAATTAAAAAAAATTTTAAATTTAATTAACGTTTTTTAGCAACTTGATTTTTTGCAACACGTAATTTTTTACTTCTTCCATTCCGAAAGCACCGTATTTTTTCGGGTCAAAACCGTCCGGGCTGCCCTTTAAATATTCTTTTACGCCGTGAGTGTAAGCGATTCTCAAATCAGTAGCGTAATTAACTTTGCACATTCCCAAATTAATGCACTGAGTAACTTGCTCTTCAGGAACGCCTGATGTTCCGTGCAAGACTAAAGGAATTTTCACGAGTTCTCGAATTTTTGTCAAAACTTCAAAATTAATTTGAGGCACTCCCTTATAAACTCCGTGTGCAGTTCCGACAGCAACGGCAAGAAAATCACAGCCGGTTTTCTCGACAAAGTCTGCGGCTTCTTGCGGATCAGTGAAAGGATTTTTGCTCTTTGTGTTATCGAGATCATCTTCTTTTCCTCCGACGCGGCCAAGTTCTGCTTCGACAGGAATATTTCCGGCGTGGCAAACGTCAACGACCGAACGAGTCAGCGCGACATTTTCTTCAAACGGCAATTTGCTTCCGTCAATCATTATCGAAGTATAACCGGCGTGAAAAGCCTTGACCGCGAGTTCAAAACTGTTGCCGTGATCTAAATGACAAACTACGGGAATTTTTGTTCTTTCTGCTGCTGCTTTGATGTTCGCAAAATAAAAATCAACGCCAGCATATTTAATCGTTCCCGGAGTTGTCTGCATTATCACGGGTGAATCTGCTTCTTCTGCGGCATCTAAGACGGCCAAGACCATTTCCATATTTTCGACGTTGAAAGCTCCGACAGCATAATGATTTTTCAAAGCGTCGTCTAACAATTCTTTTGAAGTTACAAGCAAATTTTATTTCTCCTTTATCGTCAATTAGAAAACTAAGGCAATTAGGAATTAGGAGTTAGGAATGTTTTTTGCTTTATCAAAACTGTTGAAAAAACAAAGCTATTTTTTTAGATAACGCGAAATTAAAAAAAGTTTTTCCATTTCTCACTCCTCATTCCTAATTTCTCTTTTCTCATTTTCATTATAAACACTGACGCAAATTTGAAAATAACGTGTTAGAATCAGCGCGAACTCAATGATTAATCATATGAAGTAAAAAAA
>JAFVEW010000198.1 GCA_017475805.1 Synergistaceae bacterium
CTACGAGCGGCAAATATGCCGGAACGAATCTCGTAGGAACAAAGGAAACAGCGGAAGCATTTAATCGAGCGGCAAAGGCGGCTGGTGTTACTCAAAAAATGACTTCATCGGGCGTTTCATCAACAGACACGGCAAGAATCGCCACTCAGACAATAGGCAACAGCGCGGGGAAATTAACGGCGGCCTCAATTTCAAAAGCTGCTGGAAGTTCTGGAGCAATCGGAGCGGCTTTGTCTGCTGGAATCGAAGTATTTTCGAGCGGAGCAAAACTTCTTGACGGCGAAATCGACGGCGAAGAATTTGTTTGCAACGTGGCTCGCGAAACCGTAGGAGGAGGAATTTCGGCGGCGGCAGCTACAACGGCTGCAACACTTGCAAGCACGGGGGCGGCTACAGTTCTCGCAGCGACAAGTGCTCCGGTTTGGATTCCCGTAGCAGTCGGAGTCGGAGCGGCTGTAGCAGTAGGTTCGATTGTAAAAGATATTTTTGATTCTATTTTTGATTAATTTACATAGGAGGAAAAAATCATGTCAAGACGAAATATTTTTAGAAACGCTTCAAGCCTTAAAAGTGCCGGTGCATATTCTCAGCTTCCTATAAGCCTTTGTCTCGATACAAGCGGCTCAATGCGAGGCCACCCGATTAACGAATTAAACGCCGGTATGCGATTGTTTTATGATTACGTAAAAAAGGATTATGAATCCAGATACGCTGCTGACATATCAATCGTAAGTTTTGGCTTCAACGGTGTTCAGTGTATTCAAGATTTTGCGCACGTCGATGAAATTTCAGCTCCTGCTTCGTTAAAGGCTGAAGGTATGACTCCGATGGGCGAGGCTGTAAATTTATCGCTCGATATGCTTGAAAATCGCAGAAATTATTACAGAAATGTAGGCGTTTCATATTATCACCCGTGGCTTATTTTAATGACCGACGGCGATCCCAACGGTGTAGCTTCGGAACTTTCGCGGGCAATAGGAAGGACACGCGACCTTGTAAATAACAATAAACTTGTTGTTTTTCCGATCGCTATCGGTAATCAGGCCGACGTAAACACTCTTGCTCAGTTTTCACCAAAAATGAAGCCTGTAGCATTAAAAGGCCTGAATTTTAAAGGCTTTTTTGAATGGCTTAGTGTCAGCGTACACTCTGTATCGGTGTCAAATCCGGGAGACTCTATACCGCTTCCGAAGATTGACAACAACTGGGGCTCAATCATTATTTAATTCGGAATGCGGAATGCGTAATTCGGAATTAAAAAACATTTCTAATTTTTAATTTAAAAAAGGAGAAATTTCAATGAATAATTACGAAGGAACAATTAAACGCGAAAAAATGTTGGCAAATTTCAGTAACATGATTAAATCGGCAAGGATCATCACTGGTCTTTCACACGAAGAACTTGCGAAAAAATCCGGTTTGTCTGCTGAATTCATTATCGGCGTTGAAGAAGGTTTGCACAGATTCCACGAAGCTCATTATCTTGCTTTAGCGGCCGTTTTTGACAACGTTAAATATTCTGAAGACAGCAATATTTATAAAGCTCTGCTCCGTATATTGACGCCGGAGGACGAAATATTTAAAACCGGCTGCGAAAATGATTTTGTTCTCGTAAGACGCTGGTTTGAAACTTTCAACGAAGATTTTGAAGCTGAAGATGAAAGTTTCAATGATAATTTTCTTGAAGATTTAGCCGTGAATTACGACATTTACGCTGATAGTTCGGCTATCGAGGACGAAAATTTCCCGGCTTTAGTGAGCAGGCTTGAGCCATTGTTAATTCAGAATGCCTCGAAAATATTCGTGCCTTCAGTTTCAGTCCGTGAATTAGAAGAAGACATTGAACTCTCAAAATATGCTGAAGAAAAACTTAACTTAAGAGAAGTCCTAGAGTACATAAAAGCAAAAAACGAGGAGGGACTTATAAGTATTCTTGAATCCCCTGAAGATTTTGATGACACTGAAGAAATGCTTGCAGAAACGTTGATTCATTCTCCTGAATACGAAAAAATTGCAATAATCACGCAAGATTTCGAGCTCGCAGAAAATTTGACTTCAGAGCATCAAAACGTTACCGCGCTTCACATCAGCGACACCGGCGATTTAATTCTATGGAGGAGTTAGGAGTTAGGAGTTAGGAATGTTTTTTTGCTTTATCAAAGCGATCTTAAAAAAACAAAGCTAATTTTTTTAAGATAACGCGAAATTAAAAAAGTTTTTCCATTTCTCACTCCTCATTCCTCATTAAAAAAAGGAGGTAATAGAAATATGGACAGACATTATACTTTTGAATCATTGTCAAGAAATTTTGAAGTCTCGATGAGCGAAATTCGACGCTTTGCATTGAAGTGCGGAATACCGATACGCCCGCGAGGAAGATATTTGACGGAACAGGAGCGCGATAGGCTTTATGACGAGTGGCTGTCTTCAAACGTCAATGATGAAAATCTTAAGGCTCCTGAAATAAAGCCCGAGAAAGACAAAATGATTTTCATTGATACTTCATCGCTTCTTCAGCCGGGAGCTGCGATATTTTTGAAAAATTCAGCCGCTGAAATGCTTGCGACAGGGCAAAAAATAATAATTCCCTTTGTCGTAATCACGGAATTAAATAAAAAGGCTCTGCAAAGCGACAACGCGCCACTTTCAAAACGAGCCAGAAATATGCTGAAGGCCATTCTAAATTACAAAGAAATGGGAATAATAGCGATATACGGCGACGACAACGACGGGAGTTTTGCGGACAATGTCTTTCACAAAATAGCCGCTATGTTCGCATTGCGCCGGGAGCTTATTTTTATAACGCAAGATTATAGACTTGGCCAAGATTTATTAATGATGCTGCACATGGGGTCAGTAAGACACAGAAAAATCAGCGTGTATAAACTTGACGCTCAAGGACAATTAAACTTAGTAAACTGGGAAGGTTAGGAGGCATTTAACATGGGAATATTTGATAACTTGTTTAACGGATTATTTTCAAAACAGCGCGACAGTTCTAAAGTCCACTTTGCTTCAGATTATTCGCTTGAAAATATCAGCACTGGTCTTGGAATAAGCAAAACAGAACTTGAAAAAATTATGCAAGCTAACGGAATTATTCCCGTGAATAATATGCTTACCCAAACACAGGTTGATGCAATTTACGACAGCTACTATCGCTCTTTTACAACGATTAATAATGCCGTACGCAAAGATCGGGAAAGCAAGACATTTTTGACAGGCAAAAAGACTCCTATTAAAGTTAGCCCGTCGCAAATAATTCGTGAATACAGTTCAAATCCTGCGACATTAAAATATAAAAACAAATGGATTTCTTTCAGCGGAACTGTAAAATCGACCTACAGAGAAGGCCAAAATTTTGCAGTTGAAATTCTCTCTGACGATAAAAATTTTTTCGGCACTTTAATCTGTAAATTCGTAAACAATGCAGAAAATAAAATTCTCGTTTTAAAACACGGCGATCATTTAAACTTAACAGGATTTTTATATGATGTTCAACTTGTTTATCAGCACGACACGATTGTTATTATTAATTGCAACATAGTCGACGGAAAAACTCGAGGATCGCAGTCTCAAATAAAGAATTTTAATAAAAAAGTATCCGTGTCGCTTATAACGAAAATTCCGGATTCAAAAATTCGACGCTCTATGATTCCCGGACTTAATGACAAAGTTTATACAGAGAGCGGCAAAATTTATACTCTCACGCAATTTATAAGCTCCGGCGGTGAAGGTAGTGTTTATTCAATCGACGCTCACGGAAGAGTTGCTAAAATTTACAACGAAAAATCTTGCACAACAAGAATGCGCGAAAAAATAAGACTTATGGTCGCTCACAGGCTCAATTTTAAGGGGATTTGTTTTCC
>JAFVEW010000199.1 GCA_017475805.1 Synergistaceae bacterium
AAACATCATCATCTTTGATTTCAATAAGTCGAAGCCTGTGAGGACGAGGAGAAGCAACAAATCCTAACAGCTTCTCTGTCCTCCAATAGGATAAACGTAGGATAAACGCATCAATTTTTCATAAAAGTAGCAACGATAAGGTATTAAGGTATTAATGTATTAAGAGGCAAAATTTTGATTCAAAATTTATTCAATAAAACCAGTTATTGCAAAAAACCAGTTATTGCAAGCACTTTTTTCGATTCATGCGTTTATCCTAATGAAAACATGTTCTGAAAAAGCCCCCCCCACAAAAAATCACTCCCTCACTCCCAAAAAAGCCTCAAAAACTCAAAAACCGAGTCAACAGCGAAATCACGTGTTTTTAGACCTCGTTAAATGCTGAATTTTTTGTTTTTTCACAGAACCTTGCCGTTTCACAGCCCAGCCGCTCCACCACAAAAACCGAAGAGCCTGAGCGGAAGAAGAAAAAAGAAAAAAAATTAAAACAAACAGCCGAGAACGGCACAGAAAGCTTCCTGTATGATTCATAACGTGGATTGAAAAGTAAATACCTCGTATTAAAATAAGATTGCTGAGAAAAGCAAATCAAATTTAAAAAGCGAGGTATTGAAATGAATAATACACAAAACAGGAAGATTGCGCAAGTTAAGGACGAAGTAATGGTTGTCGGAATTGATGTCGGAAGTGAAAGTCATTACGCCCGGGCGTTTGACAACAGAGGTTATGAATTTTCGGCAAAACCGTTCAAGTTCGAGAATTCTGAGCAAGGTTTTTCAGAATTTACAGCTTGGGCAGAGGATTTAAGGATAAAAAACGGATTTGAAAAAATCCTTCCCGGAATGGAACCGACCGGACATTATTGGTTCTGTCTTGGGAGTTATTTGACAAAAAATAATATGGTGCCTGTGATGGTAAATCCGCATCACGTGAAGAAGTCGAAAGAACTTGACGATAACAGCCCGACAAAAAATGACCGAAAGGATCCTAAAGTCATAGCAGGACTGATTAATGCAGGACGATATAATTACACGTACCTTCCGGAAGGCGTTTATGCGGAACTTCGTACGGCTTCGAATTTGAGGTTTAATATTGAAGCGGAATTGACAAGCATCAAGAACAAAATAGCAAGGTGGTTTAGCATATATTTTCCTGAATATACGAAGGTATACAGCGACCTTGAAGCCAAAAGCGGACTTGCGCTCATGAAAGTTGCGCCAATGCCCGAAGATATTGTAAAACTTGGGGTAAAAGGGATAATCCAGATCTGGAAAAAAGAGAATCTGAAAGGCATTGGCAAAGATCGAGCTGAACGTTTAGTAGCAGCGGCGCAGAAAAGCATAGGAATTAGAGCCGGGAAATTAGCCGCACAATTTGAAATCAAGATTTTAATTGAGGACTTTGAAAATAAAAATCGGCAAATGGATGAAATGCTGAAAGTGCTTGATGATTTATTGAAGCAAATACCTGGTTCGGAAAAACTCCTTAAAATAAAAGGTATTGGACTCAAGACAGTAGCGGGATTTCTGGCAGAAGTAGGAGACTTGAGGCGTTTCAAGGATGCGAAACAGATTCAGAAATATGCAGGCTTGTCGTTCAAGGAAAACAGTTCAGGAAAGGACGAAGGGAAAACCAAAATCAACAAAAGAGGTCGAAAGAGACTGCGTTACTTGTTGTATTTGGCATCAAAGCCGCTTGTTACACATAACCCTGAGTTCGTAGAACTGCACCGTTATTACACGAAGCGAGCCAAGAACCCGTTAAAAAAGATACAGTCGTTAATTGCGGTTGGCTGTAAATTGATACGAGTGTTTTACACGTTATTGACAAAAAACATTGAATATGACGCAGAAAAATTACTCAAGGACATAAAACGTCCGATAGAATTTCAGCCAGTTGTATAGCAATATAAGGCATCCAGCTGTATAAAAGTAAAAAAAGCGCAATGAAATACTGAACTCAACAAAAGTTCGGTCGGAAAGCTGAAAGTCGGGAAATGCCCTCCGAAAGGAGCTGACGGACAGCAATCAGCAATCAAAGATTGAATGAGCAAGTAGTCGGCAAAATTCTGTCCATAGGACTCGATCCTGTCAGAAAGCTAAGCTGACACCTAAAGTTATGGATAGGCGGGAGGAAGGAAGTTAGGGCAAAGACCCTGTTAGACACGGGAGGTACGGCCGCCATAGCAGAGAAGGGATAAAAGGCCATAAAATCTAATTAAAAAGGCGTTTAGATTTTTGTATCTCAAAATCTGCTAATCGAGCAAAAAATGTAGAAGATAATCCATAACTTAATCGCTCGTTCATGTAGTTTATGATGAGGACTTACTTTTTAATTTTTGAAAAAACACTTGACAAAATAGGGAGGACAAAGATTAAAATGACAACGAGAAGAACGACAGCAAGAACAGCAACAACAATCGAAGAAAGAATTGCGGAAGTAACAATAACAGCAACAGCAACAGCCACACCCACCACCTTCGGAATCGAATTAGAGATGACGGGCATCAGTCGCAAAACGGTTGGGAAACTGGTTTATGAATACCTCCAGAGCCAAGAAGAGATGGAAGTTTACTGCATGGACACATGCAAAATTATCGACCAGCAGGGAAGAAAATGGAGCGTTGATTGCGATGGAAGCATTCACGGAGACTTTTTAGAACAAGTCGAGCTGATAACGCCGATACTTACAATGAAAGACCTCCCGCTCCTCAAAGGATTAGTCGAAACTTTTCTCTTTCATACACGCTTTCAGCCGCGTAGCCGCGATAAATTTTTAATCGTTGCAACTGTTAATAT
>JAFVEW010000014.1 GCA_017475805.1 Synergistaceae bacterium
GAAGCCCGAAGAACTGAATTTCATTATGGGCAATCCGCCGTTCATAGGGCAATCTGTCAGAACCCGTGAACAATCTGATGATATGGCTTTAATTTGGGGAAAGGGCGAGATAGAAACAAAGCTCGATTATGTGATTTGCTGGTATAAAAAGGCTATTGATTTTATGAGAAGCATGAAAATTAATGCCGCTTTCGTTTCGACAAATTCAATTTGTCAGGGCGAATCTGTTCCTGCGTTTTGGCAAAAGATGATTGATTCGGGGGCGGTGATTAACTTTGCTTATAAGTCTTTCATATGGACAAGTGAAGCCCAAGAAAAAGCCGCTGTTTACTGCGTCATAGTCGGATTTTCAAATTTTGAAAGCCGTGAAGCTAAATTTATTTTTGACGAAAATGGCAAAACGGAAGCCGCGCATATTAACCCATACTTATATAACGCGCCTGACATTTGGATTACGAACAGAATCAATAAACCGCTAAATGGTTTTCCCAAAATGACAACAGGAAGCCCTCCGACTGATGACGGCGGTCTGCTTATGACTGCTGACGAGAAACGGCAATTAGAAGCCAAGTATCCCATTTTGGCAAAATACATCAGACCATTCATCGGCGCACGTGAATTTTTACACGATAAAGTCGGCGAATTTTCCCGCTATTGCCTGTGGTTTAAGGACGGCAACCCGTCTGACTATGCGAAAATTCCTGAAATCAAGGAGCGTTTTCAAAAAGTTAAAGCCATTCGTGAAAAGAGCAACGCTGACAGGATTAAAAAGATGGCTGACTTTCCGTCTTTATTCTGCCAAATTCGTCAGCCGGATTCGACTTATCTCGTTATTCCGAGACATTCATCAGAAAATCGGAAATATATTCCGATTGGCTTTATAGCACCTGAAGTAATAGCTGGCGATGCTTGTAGCATAATACCTGATGTTTCGATTTATGAATTTGCTGTCCTCACTTCTAAAATTCATATGGCTTGGGTAAAGGTAGTTTGCGGAAGAATTAAAAGCGATTTTCGTTACTCCCCATCGGTCTATAACAATTTCCCATGCCCTGCGCCGAACGAGAAACAGCGTGAGAAAATCGAAGCGATGGCGAAGAAAATTCTCGAAGCCCGCGAAAAATTCCCAGAAAGTTCTCTTGCTGATTTATACGACCCGTTAACGATGCCTGAAGAATTATTGAAAGCCCACAAGGCTAATGACGTGGCGGTCTGCGAGGCTTACGGTTGGCAAAAAGATATTAATGAGAGCGAAATTGTTAATCAGTTGATGAGTTTGTATCAAGGGCTTCATCATTAGATTGTCCAACCTTGTTTTTCTCGCTTAACTATGGTTTGTGTTTCATCGTCAAATTCTGCTTGATAGAGAGTAAATTTGCCATACTCATCTTTGTGTTTCTTCAATTTATCCATTATTCTTGTTTTGTCATATAGTGACGTGTTTATCCCAAATATGACTCCTCGTAAACACTTAGGGTCATATTTTAATTTACGTTTTTCTTCGTCAGAAAAATCATGAAATGTATTTATTAAATCAATACGGTATTCTTTTTCATATTCCCACGCTTTTAGCTTATGGTAAGTTTTCATTTCAAAAATTTTCCAATACTCATTTCTCCATTGATTTTCATCCTTAAAGGCATTAAACGAAGAACTAAGAGTACCGTCTGCTCCTGTAAGCCACTTTTTTACTTCTGTGAGAGTAAATCTTCCAAAGGTTTCAAAAAAATTACGTTCGAGCAGACTTCCTTCATCTTCATATAAAACTGGCTTTGCTTGACGAGTAAAAATATTGCCTTCTTTTTGGAGTTTAAGCCTATTGTCATTATCAGTTTCATAGATTAGACAGACGCCCCTATGGTTATTTGAGTAATTTCCCCACATAGCTGAATTATTGCAATTCTGCGAAAAACATGCAACAAAGGTTTCAGGATAAATCATAGATTTTAACTGATTAATATACAGTTTAGGGAAATCAACAAATATTGTCATATGAATTTTTCGTTGTCTGATTTCAAAATTAGAGCTAATTTCTTCTGAGTAAAATCCTAAATTTATATAAAGAAGTTCTGCATAATCATCAAAAGAATCTACACCAATTATGAAAAGAATATTTATAAGTTCAGTATTCTGGATATTTTCCATTGCTTTATCAATTTTATCAATACACGTACTTGGTATTTCAAAACGTGATAAATCTATTAACAAAGCGTCTATATAACTTCTATCAATAATATTTAGTTCACGATATTTTGAAAAACAAATCTTTAATGCTGTTGAGTGCACAAGATGTAAAAAAAATCTTAAGCTATTTTTACTAAATTTCAAATTGATTTGTCCATAAAAGGTAACTAATTTTTGAATAAAATCATCAGTAAAAAGAGCCTCTTCAATCTCTCTTAATGTCTTGTCAAATAAGCTATTATCGTGGTACTCCTTATGCACTGCATGAATATCACGTTCCAAAAGATACTCTATAATAGCTTTTGAAAGACTATAAATATAATTCCGTAATAAGCCCTCCCACGCAAACTTATCTCCCTGCCAAAAAACTTTAACATATCCTTCTACGGGATCATTCAATTCATCATGAGTAGCAAAATACAGAATACCGTCATCAATTTCTGACAATGCCCGTTCAATATTCCTATAACGGTATAGAATCATATTTATCTCCTTAAATTTTTGACAGTTTATTATACCATAATCAAATATAGAATTTCCTAATTACGTTATGTCACGAACAAGATAACGAGTTTCAATAAGTTGAACTTTTACTTTTTTAATGCTATCGCTATACGCAATTTTTAACGCCTCTCCGACTTTCGGAGAACTTTCAAATTTATCTAAACTATGAACAAAAAGGCTATGCTGACCAACTAATTGAACACAGTAACCTCGCTCTTGATTTACGTGAACTATTTTACCCTTATATTGCTGATTATCTGTTCGCGGATTCACGTAAATTTTAGGATTTTCAACAAGATTCAGCTTCTCAATTTCTTCAACAGTTACTGACCTGTAAGAAGAAAATTTTTCTTGTCTTTGGCGTTCGACTTCCTCCGCTAAATCAGGATTGGCGATTTTCAAACCGTGCTTCACGGCAACGGACACGCAGAGAGCCTTATATTCATCAGACCCCGTTATCAAAGTCGCTCCCCATTTCGCATTAGCAAGCTGTAACGCCGACAAAACAGACTCCTCCGTCAAGGTTTTCTTATTCAAGACAATTCTTTTGCCCATATCTGAAAAATCTGCCGTAAATTTTCCAGCCCTGCAATATAAGACGCTCCCTCCCGAACCTCGCCGTGCCTGATAATCACGCAGGTCAAATTCTTTCGGAAACTCCACAGACGTTATGCCGCTCTGAGCTGGCGATAAGATAAAGGCTCCAGGGAAACGATATTTCCTGTAATCTTCTTCACGCTCCTGCTCTAAAAGCCATCTCTTAAATGACGGAAATTTTTGCAGGTAATGCGATTTTAATTCGAGCATTTCTTTCTTCTGAGCGTCTCTTAAATCCAACCGCTCCCTTTCATGAAAAAATGACATAAACTGCCTCGCACGATTCAAATCCCGACCTTTGTCCTGCCATTGTCCTTTATTCAAACTGTGCCACCGCGACTTCTGAACTTTACGCAGACTTTCGCGCTCTGACTTTTGTCGAACCCTCAAAGTTTTTATCGCAGTCTTTTTCGCCTCTAAATATATGTCTTTCTCCGACTGGTAATCTTCCCACGAACTTTTCACGTCAGGCACTACTGAGGTTACGAAAGTTTTGACAAAAGACTTTTCTGAAACTTCAATGTGTCCATCATATGTCGAGAATGTGCCTAACTTATGTTCAAGTTGTGTAAAGCTGCATTTCCTTGAAACGCTCGAAAGTTTCAACATAGTTCCGCAGAAATTCAACACTGCGCCTTTTCCACGACGTTCCAGCTTCGCTCCATGTTCAGACAGACTGCTGTGAAGTTCCTCCCAAGATTTTGCAGACTCCAAAACCGGCAAAATTTCTCTCTTGGCGATTCTCTCGACACTCTCCGCGCCAGTATGCGACTCAATATCACGTGCCTTTTGCGAAAGTTTTTCACCACTCAAATCTCGACCTTTCACATCGCCTTTTTCATGAACATTCCCAGCACTATCAACGACATAACGACCGCTCTGTTCAATCTCCCAGCCCTGAGCAAATTCGATTTTTCGGGCGGCTCTTTCGAGTGCTTTTTTCGTCCAACCTTTCGCAGGACGAATCGCC
>JAFVEW010000200.1 GCA_017475805.1 Synergistaceae bacterium
CAGCACTTTTTACAAAAAGAGATGCCGAGACGCGGAATATTTTTCAGACTAACACCGCTGAAAGCTGAGAAAAAGAAAGAAATCAGGATTGATAACATTCAGCCGCGCTTCGCTGTAGGCACAGTGTGGTTTAAGAGCGGAGCTATGTGGCTTGAAAAATTAGAGGGTGAGCTGCTTGCGTATCCTCACGGCGCGCATGATGACGTTATTGATGCGCTCGCATACATGGAACAAGTAGCAGTAGCACCGTTTGAATATTCAGGTAGGGAAGGAGGTTTGAGTGAAGATTGGAATCCACGAATCGGGCATTAGAAAGTGCAAGTATGAACGAGGAATTAGGAAGTAGGAATGATTTAGGAAAAATTCGCAAGGCTGTATTAAGCGACATTCAGAGAGCTAATAACTTTTACAACTCAAAAGTTGAGCCTACATTAAGGACTAGACATCAGATTTATGAAGCTGACAGAAAACATTACGACCAACGATTTAAGGAGTTAGGGAAACAAAGCGATTTTGTAAGCTATGACTTTTGGTCGCTCGTTCAATGGGCTATCCCTAACGTCATGAACTCGTTTTTTGGCGATGATGAAGCTGTCGTTATCGTAGGACGCAATGAAGAGGACGTTCAGAGAGCTGAGGTCTTGAAATCACTTATTGATTTTCAGGTTATGACGCAGAACAAAGGCTTTTTAGTACTTTGGGATTGGTTTAATGACGCTTTTGAATATAACTTAGGAGCTGTCAAAATCTGGTGGCAACGCGAGGAAGAATGGGGAGAAGAGCAATTTGAGTATGCTGACGCTACACGGCTTGCGATGCTGCAGGCTGATGAATGGTGTCAGATTGATAATATATCAGAGCCGGACGTGTTCGGAGCTTGTCAAGTTTCGTATCGAATAGGGCGACTAAAGGTCAATAAACCGATTATTGAGCCTGTAAGAGTTACGGATTTACGCTGGTCTCCTGAAGCTAAAAATCTTGAAGAGGCTAATTTTGTTGCTCATAAACAAAACGTTACAGCTGACCATTTAAGGCGGCAAGCTAAGTCGGGTATTTATGACGTTATGGCTGTCGAAAGAGCTATTGAAAACGCAGGTAACGGCGGAGTTATTTACAATGCTTTCGAGACTGAATTAAACGACGAACTTGACCAACGGCCTAATGACGAAGACGGAGCAAGAAGTTTGTATGAACTTTATGAATGATACGTGAAACTAGACATTAATAACGACGGCTTATTAGAGGACGCGCTTATCTCGGTTGTAGGCGATGAAATTTTAAGGGTATCTGAAAATCCATATGGAAGGACGCCGATATTCACGCTGTCGCCGATTAGAGACGCTTTTAAGGTACTTGGTAACTTATCGCTGAGTGAGATTGTCGGAGAAATTCAGGGTATCAAAACCGCGCTGATGAGACAATTATTAATCAACACGGCTAATATAAATAATTTGCGATGGTTCATTAACGCTACCGGAGTTGACCTAAAGGATTTGCAAAATAACAATCAATATATAAAAATTCAGGGTGATCCGAGATTAGCTGTTATGCCATTCCCGCAACAGGATTTAGCACCGTGGACAATGCCGCTTTTTGAGTTTTTTGAAGGCTCTCTTGAGCAATGGACAGGAAGAACAAGATACAATCAAGGTACAGACAGCAGCAGCTTGAACAAGACCGCGACGGGAATTAGCCTTTTGCAACAGGCAAGCGAGCAGAGAATTGATTATATAGTCAGAGTGTTCGCTGAGACAGGCGTTGGAGAAATGCTGAGATTTCTTGTTGAGCTAAATCAGCGTTATATAGACCAGCCGCAAGTTATCAGGCTAAAAAATACGATGCTGCAAATTAGCCCTGACGACTTAAAAGGCGAGTTCGATATTGACGTAAACACCGAAGCTGGCGTGGGCAAGCGCAAACAAAACATTCAGAATTTACAATTTTATCTGAGTGCTATCGCACCTACGGGAATGCAAATAGGAGCAATAACGCCGGGCGAATGGGCTAAGGCGGCTCAAAAGTTACTGCAGGAAAGCGGAATTAGAAATCCTCATGAGTACGTTTTAGACCCTGAAATTGTAAAGCAGCAGTTTTTTATGACAATGGCAACAGTTCAGGGACAAATGGCAGCTCAACAGGGAGCACAGGCCGCTGAAGCGGCAATTAGGAATGAGGAATTAGGAGTTAGGAGTGGAAAGAATGTTTAGTGAAATTGTGAGATGTTATACAGAATGACAGAACAAGAGCAAACAGAGCTTAGAGAGCGGGCTGAAAAAGGCCGTAAAGCTAAGATTGCAAGCGAATTTTTAGATGAGTTCTTGGCAAAGCAGCGGGCTTTTACACTTCAGGATTTGGAAACAAACAAGGAAAAGATAACTTATGAAGATTTACTATTTTCAAAGATTTTCTTAATAGTGTTAAGGTCGTTTGAAAATATGCTGAATTTTTATATAAACAACGGAGAAATAGCAGAAAAGGAGTTGAATAACAATGGCGAATAAAAAAGGTTACGAGATTGACGAGCGGGCATGGGAGATTATCAAGAAAAACGTTTTGGATTTAGGAAAGTATTTCCCGACGCCACAAGATGTAAAAATGTATGAAAGACAGGCTACAGCAACGCTTGAAAAAACAAAAGTCGAGATTAGAGAGAAGGTGTTAGTTGATGGACGAACAGACAATGCAACAGGAACAGACGCAGGAAAGCAGCTTTGAGACTGAATTAGAGCAAACAGAGGCTATAGATGATATTCCAGAAGACGGGCCGCTTTCAGATATTAAAGAATATGAGCCTGAGCCTGAAATATCAATTCAAGACGGCGAGGTAAAATTCAGTGATGATTTCTTTGATGATGTTC
>JAFVEW010000201.1 GCA_017475805.1 Synergistaceae bacterium
TCTTCGCCTACCCAATCTATATTGAAATTTCCTTTTTTAAGATTGGCTCTAAAATCTGAGGCTTTTGCTATGGATTTTGCGAAATTTTCTCGCGAAATGTTTTTCTTTGATTGTTCCGAGAGCATGTCGTACATTTCAACAGAATTTAAGTCAACCCATAGTGATAAAAATTTTCTTAAGACCGTCTCACGGCTTGAATAAGCATTATCGATATTAACCGGACGAGAATTTTTTATATTTGCTGTCTTAGGGGTTGTGTTCTTTGAAATTTCGTCGCGGTTTTTAACCGATTTCACAAAGTCTTCCATATCGCTCGACGTGTTATCTTCAGCAAATAACGGCTTAATAGGCTTTTGAGGAATATTGGGAGGCGGCGGAGGCGTTATTTCAGGTTCAGGCTCGACTTTCTTTTTAGGCTGGCGTTTAGGTAAATTAACTACAACAACGTCTTTCTTATTTTCTTTATTATCTTTTCCTACAACAGGCGCGGGCGTTGCGACGGGAGCAAATGAAAAAATCCTCTCGTTCGCGCTCATGCCTTTAAGGGCTATAGCATAATCTTTGTTAGTTTGTTTCGGGAAAAACACAAGCCCCTGAACTACTCCACCTGCAGGATAATCAAGAGCAGAGTCATATTTAACAGGCTTAATTTTTTCTCCTGATGCAGAAATTAAAGCAAGATTTTCACTTACCGGCGAAATATTTATAGGTCTCATGCCGAATGAATAAAGACTCACTAAAAAAGTTTCTGATTCTTCTAACTTTAATTCAGAGACAAAATTTTTTCTAAAATTCTCGCGTTCTAAGTCATTCATGCCCGAACGGACTGCTTCAGCTTCAACCCACGAATCTGTAAGTTCTTCAGGATAATGAACGATCCAAACAAAACAATCCTGCCCCCAGTGAGAGGCTGTCCAACGTTCTAAAATTCTTACTGTCTCATCAAAAGGACTCGAATCTGCTGCAAATGCGTAAGTATAAAAAAAATTACCCGCTATCAAAATCGCAACGGGTAAGATTAAGGCGCGTTTAATTAATGCTCTGTTCAGGAGGAAGTTCAAAATTTCCACCGCCATTATTGTTATTATTTATATAACCTGAATTTGTCGGTTCGCCGTAAGCGTTTCTATTGAAAACATCACGCTTAATTATCGTATCTCTGTTAGGGTCATAGCTATTGCCCTGAGTATTATCTTCTTGAGAAGGCATTGAACTCGTTAAATTATTTTCTTCTTTCTGAAGGCTCAACGGGATAGGATACGAAGATACTACACAGTCGCCTGAAGTCTGCAAAAATGTTACAGAACCAGCCGGAATTTTTATAGAGTTTCCTCGAATGAAAACACCGCTGACAAGACCGACAGGGCCAAATAAAACGGCTCCTGCTAAACTCGCAGCACCAGCACCGACGATTGCGCCTTCACCACGATCACCAACTCTGCGGGCCTCCTTAATGGCATTTTCTGAAGCCTTGCCGCCGTAAATATGAGGTCTTTGATTTCCAAGCGGCTTTAATTCGTTAAATGACAATCTAACTTCGCCAGGAACTCCGAACATTCGAGGGCGTTTAACCTCGCGAACTTCTGTTATTAATAACGACCCTGCAGGAGCAACTAAGCATTGATTAACGATTAAATCATTGGCAAGCTCAAGGCGGACAAAATCACCGGCCTTTGAGGTAGCGGGGCTTAACTCGTCCATAAATCTAAATTTCATTACAGTATCGCTGGGCAAATTCACGGGCTGCGCCGTTACGGGGTCCATAACAAGAGTGGCTAATAAACTTTCAACTCTCATTACGATAGGATTTCCGCCGCGTGATGAGCCTGTTAAATTTACTTCCAAGTCTTCAAGACGCCGCGCTGCAGGTTCAGAGGCGCGAATTTTTTTATTTACTATCCATTCAGCTATACCGAGCTTGAAAATCATTGAAGGCTGCTCGTCCGTACCTATATCAAGAAAATTTAATATAGCTGCGTGTCTTTCAGCCATTGTGCCGGGCAGACTGCGTCCGAATAAATCTTCTTCAACTTTCGCA
>JAFVEW010000202.1 GCA_017475805.1 Synergistaceae bacterium
GATTTGTCGAACGTTACAGGGCTCACGGAAATTTCTTTGCCGGATAACTCAGAAATCAAAGAGCTTACTATAAAAGAAAGCAAAACTCTAACAATTATCGACGTCAGCAACTCGTCTATCGAAAAATTAAACACAAACGGCTGCTCAAAACTCGAAATATTAAATTGCGAATCATGTAACATAACTAAACTTAATGTAAGCGGCTGTGAGAAACTTTTAGAATTAAACTGCGCTTATAATTGTCTTGCAAGGCTCGATGTTTCTGAGCTAAAAAATTTAGGCAGTCTTAAATGTGATCATCAAGTTATAAATGGCGTCCGCAGACTAAAGCGATTTAATTTTATTGATTTTTTATTCGGAATCGAAGCTGAAATTTTCGCAACCTCAGATTATTTTACGGACGAACTTGAAAAGGTTAAAGACCTGAAAGCTCTTGATAAAAATGGCGAAGATGTGTTAGTAAATCTTGATAAAAACACGGGCGAAATTTCATTCAGCGAAGCTCCAGCGGCAATAAAATATAATTATGAAACTGGATTCAAAAATATTTTGATGGACGTAACCGTCAAGACAACTGCAAGCGGCGAAGAAGGTCATAGCGATGATAAAAGGGAGAATAATAACGGAAGCGGAGGCTGCAACTCGGGGGTAACCAATTTTGCACTTTCATGCTGCTTGGCGTTTTTTCTGTGTATCGGCGGGTGCTTGCAAATTAAAATTAGCGTTGATAGAATTTTCTTACCGAATTTAATAAAAATTTCAATAAAATTAATTTTCAAAAGGGGAGAATTTTATGATTCCGACGATTAAAAAAATGGACGTTTACCCCGTCGCTGGCCATGACTGCATGGAATTAAATCTCAGCGGAGCTCACGCGCCGTTTTTCACTCGCAACATCGTTATTCTTGAAGACAGCTCCGGCAATATCGGCGCAGGCGAAGTTCCGGGCGGTCAAAAAATCACTAAAGCTCTCGAAGACGTCAAGCATCTTGTCGTAGGAACTCGAATTGCTGATTACAAGAACACTTTGAATCAAATTCGCAAATGGCTCGACGAAAATATCAAAGACGACGTTCGCGGCCTTCAGACTTTCGATTTAAGAACTGGCGTTCATGTTGTTACAGCGGTTGAAGCTCCTTTGCTTGACTTGATGGGAAAATTCCTTGACGTTCCTGCGGCGGCTCTAATGGGCGACGGCGTTCAAAGAGAAAGAGTGAGATTTTTAAGTTATCTCTTCTATATCGGAGACAGAAAGAAAACAGATTTACCCTACGAAGAAGAAAGCGACTCGCCTTGCGACTGGTACAGACTTAGACACGAAGAAGCCTTGACACCTGAAAAAATCGTAGCTCTTGCAAGGGCAACTCACGAAAAATACGGCTTTGAAGACTTCAAATTAAAAGGCGGCGTTCTGCCTCCGCGTGAAGAGTTAAAAGCTGTGCAGGCTATTAAAAAAGCCTTCCCTAATGCCCGAGTAGATCTAGACCCTAACGGCTGCTGGAGCTTGAAAGAAGCTCTCGAAATCGCGCCGGAATTAAAAGAATGTTTAGCTTACTGCGAAGACCCTTGCGGAGCTGAAGGCGGTTTCAGCGGTCGTGAAGTCATGGCCGAGTTCAGAAAAGCCGCGATGATGCCGACGGCCACGAACATGATTAATACAGATTGGCGTCAGATGTGCCACGCTTTGACGCTTCAGGCCGTAGATATTCCTTTGGCTGATCCTCATTTTTGGACAATGAACGGCTCAGTCCGAGTCGGACAGCTTTGCGCTGACTTTGGCCTCATGTGGGGCTGCCACTCGAATAACCATTTTGATATTTCGCTCGCAATGGTCGTTCAGTGCGCTGCTGCAATTCCAGGCAAAATGAACGGCATCGACACTCACTGGATTTGGCAGGAAGGCCGCGAACGTTTAACAGTTGAGCCTCAGCAAATCGTAGGCGGCTGCATTGACCTTCCAAAGAAACCCGGGCTTGGCGTTGAGGTTGATATGGCTCAGATTAAGAAAGCTAACGAACTTTATTTTGAGCACGCATTAGGCGCACGCGATGACGCAATCGGAATGCAGTATTTAATTCCGGGCTGGAAGTTCGACAACAAAAAGCCTTGCTTAGTTAGATAAAGATTAAAAGTAAAAATTTAGAAAGTAAGAGTTAGGGAATAAAAAAATTTCCTGACTCTTTTTTATTGAAGAAAATTAAAATTTTGTTTAGTGAATTTTTTAAGCGGGTCGATGCAAAACGAGTTTCAAATTTTTTGAGATACAAGCCTGCGTAAAAAATTATGACGGCTAATAAAAATTAAGATTTTTGTAGTAATAAATGTAGTAATAAAAAATAATTTCCCGACTTACACCGAGAAATTATTTAAGAAAATGATAACACAAAAAATAAAATTTTGTTTAGAAATTCTAAATATTAAATTAAAAATCAATCTCTAAATTTTGCAAGATTTCTTTGTACATCGGCATAAAAACTTTTTGTTGAGAATCAGGAGTCTTATTTGCATCTAAGCAGATTTCAAACATCTTTAACGGTGTGAAATCTTCGATATGTTCTGAGGGTATACCACCATCCACAATTACACCAATTCGTTCGCCTTCATCACGGAGGCTTAAAACTTCAAGCAATGGAAATTTTTTTAATGACTCGCTGATTTTTTCCTGCAAGTCGCCCGCAGTTTCTTTGCCGGTGTAAGTAATATCGAGCCAAATTGATTCATTTTCGCGGCCAAGAGAGTCAAGTTCTGAAGAAATTTCGTCAAAATTGCCTTTTATTCTTTCAAGACGCTGAAAAACAGGAACGTGAATTTCTTTAATATCAATTAAATTTTCACTGTCAAGTTCGAGAATATTAACGGCCTTTTTTCGTGAGCTAATCTCGCCAAAGTCCATTATTAACGGCGAGCCACTGTAACGAATATTGTCGCGTGAAATTTTTTGCGGCGAGTGTAAATGTCCAAGCGCCGTATAAGTTAAAAAATCCGGGAAAATATCCGCGCCGATTTCTACAGCTGTCCCGATGTAAAGCGAGCGGACTCCGTCGCCGTCATTAACTTTTCCGCCGCGTGCGAATAAATGTCCCATAGCGATAACAGGAATATTTGAATTTTTAGATTTTAATTTCAAGGCTTCGGCGAAAACTTTTTCGTAATGATTTTTAATTCCTTTTATCAAAGAATTTTCGATATTATCGCCGTCATTATTTTTCAAAGTCATAACGTCGCGCTCTCTAAGATAAGGCACAGCACACACGATTAATTCAGGCTCTCCTAAATCATCGTAAAGAGTTATAACTTCGTCCGCAGTTTTTTCGCAGGCTCCGCCTATTACATGAATCTTAAAAATTTTTAATAAATCTTTCGGAGCGTCTAAGAACGCAGGCGAGTCATGATTACCTGAAATTATAACTACATGCCTGCAGCTCGATTTAGCGATGCGGCTTAAAAATGAATAATAAATATCTTGAGCTTTATTGCCCGGCGTTGTGTTGTCAAAAATATCTCCGGCGACTAAAAGGGCGTCAATATTTTCTGTTTTAATTAAGTTTTCGAGCCATGCGAAAAACTCTTTGAACTCTTCATGACGTTCTCTATTTTTTAATCTCCGGCCTATGTGCCAGTCTGAAGTATGCAAAATTTTTTTAATCATTATAAAAATTTACTCTCTCGCTTGTTAAAATAATTAAAAATTTTAACATGTAAGGTGAAAATTAAAATTGGAATGGCAAATTTCACAGCTTTTTATAATCTGTCCTTTAATATTTATCGGCGGAGTTATTGACGCTATCGGCGGCGGCGGCGGTTTAATTACGCTTCCGGCTTATATGATTGCGGGCTTCCCTGTTCATTACGCAATAGCAACGAACAAACTTAGTTCTCCTATAGGAACGTCGGTAGCTTTCACTAAATTTTTGCTTGACGGCTATATGCCTTTGAAACTATCGGCTTGCGGAATAGTTTTCGCGCTGCTTGGCTCGTCGCTCGGTGCTAACGCGGCTTTATTAATCAGCGACCACGCTTTCAAAATTTTAATGCTCGTTATATTGCCATTGACGGCGGTTTATGTTTTCAAGTCTCAAAATTTATTGACCGAAGAACGCGAGGCTCAGCCTATCACGGCTAAAACTTTTATAATTTGCGTGCTTGTAGCGTTTTTCTTGGGATTTTATGACGGCTTTTACGGTCCCGGCGCGGGAACTTTTATGCTTTTATTATTGGCAGGCGCGGCAAAGTTAAGCGTTCAAAAAGCTAACGGAGTAACGAAAGCTATAAATTTCGCTACTAACATTGCTGCTTTAACTGTTTATTTGATGAACGGCAAAGTAATTTTTACCGTAGGCATAATAGCCGGATTATTTTCAATCGCAGGAAATTATATCGGCGCAAGATTTTTTGAGAAAGGCGGTGCAAAAGCCGTCCGCCCTGTAATATTTATCGTGTTAAGTTTATTTTTCATTCGAGTAATTTATGACCTGATTTTTTAGCCGAAAAATTAAAAGGGGAGTTTTTGTTGTGGCTCCCCTTCTTTTATCAAAATATACCTATTTCGCGCGTTTTTGGCTTTTAATTGTCTGCATAACGCCAGTCAAGGATAGGAAGAGGTTCAAGCCGGATAAAGCGTCCCACGATAAATCCATTGGCTTTCACAGCGGCGCCTTCGTTCACGCTTACCGTATACAGCACCTTATACCAGTTCTCGCCGTTGCCATTTACCGGGTTTCCGTCAACAATCAGGGGATCGCCGCCCTCACCATCGCCATAATCGTTGCTGACCTGATAGAGGACTTTTCCGTTAACAGGCTTGCTGCGAACATTAACCCTATTGCCTGTGGGAATTGCGTACATGAGCCTTTCTCCTCTGGCCAAGTGCGCGACATAATATGCTCGTGCCAATGTTACTGTCGCATAGGCTTGTGTCTTCTCCTCCATATTCTCATTCATACGCTCGCGCGCTTCAGCGTCGCGTCCGCCGGAAATCCACTTCGACTGTTCCTGTTTCAAAGCCTCAAAATCCTTAGTTTTCATTAATTTTCTCGCGTTTGACCACGCCGCGTTCAATGACTTGTCGGCTTTTGCAAAATCGGGATTTTTCAGCATCTGTGTATATTCAGCGTCAGAGAGCGGGGAATTTGTTTCAGATGACTCTGATGTCTCAGATGAATTATCTGAATTATCATCGGGGTCTCTGTCCGTTATATACTGCGAAAGAACCCAGCCTCTCGCGCTGTCCCCAAAATGAACATAGTACCAATCTGAACCGTCATTTCCCGTATATTCAGCGTCAGCAATGAGTTTAGCTCCTTTGTCGAGTTTCAAAACAGCTCTTGAGCTTGTATCCGGCTCTGAGTAAATATAAGCCGTATCGCCGTTAATGGCTTTGAACTGCGACATATAGCTCCTGAGAAGATAAATATCTCCTATAGCGGCGATTGAGTAGGGGATATTTTCACGCTGCAAAAATTCTTTTACGGCTTCGTCAATTTCTATTGTTTGCGTATTGACCGTGCTTGCTGACGGTGCTGAAGTACGAGATGCCGATTGGGAAGCGTTCACGACACGACAATGAATTATATTGATGGCTGAGGTGCCTATGCCTTCTATTGTTACTTTTTGTCCTATTTTGAGTTGCATTGCCTCATCCTCGTTGCTCTTGTCAAAGTAACAATACAGCCAGTCCCAAGAGTTTTTAGTTTCAGCCAACATGAAATAAATTCCTTGAATTTTACTGCGGAAATCACTTTCATTAACGCCAAGTTCGTGAACAACGCCTGATATTCTGATTTTTTTCCCGTCATACCGCCGTTTAGCAGCGAGATCATTTTCTCTATATTCTTTGACAAATTGAAGAGCACCGACTTCTATTGGGAGTTCATTATTATCGATTTCAATTTTAGTGCTTTCCGTCTTGACAGCTTCGCCTATGACGCTGCAATGATGTAATGACAAAGGATATATGAAATTATCTCTGTTTTCCTGCAATTTACCCTCTATAATTACTCTTTGACCTGTTTTCAAACGCATAACACTGTTTATTTCGCTTCTATCAAAACGGCATATAAACCCGAATAAATCCTGCCTGTTGACAAGAGTTACATAAACCTCGCCATTATCATCGTTATCTATGGAAGATATATTCTCGATGACTCTGATTCTTTTTCCAACATATTTTTGTTTAACGGCAAACTTATTTTCGTTATATTCTTCCAGAAGTGTTTTTACCTCGATTTCCATAACGCTATCCGAAGCTGACGGTTGGGTTTGTGGCTTGGGCTGTGTGCTTGCGGCTGAAGTTTGGGATTGTTTAGCCTTTCGAGCGCGGATTTTTTCGAGAGTGCTTTGGGTTTCTTTTTTAACAATTTCACTGCTATTTTCGAGCGATTTTTTGAGCCAATACTCTGCTTGTTCATAATCTTTTTGAATATCTTTACCGCCCTCATAATATACACTACCAACAAAACCTTGAGCAGCGGCAACAAATTCCTCTGCTGAACTGTAAATTTTTTGACTGCCAATTTCGAAGCCGTAAACTTTTTTAATGGTGCTTGGGTCTTTCTTGGCAATCTGCTTCATTAATTTGAAAGCCTGCGCTTCGTCTTTTTCAACGCCATGACCATCAGCGTACATAAAGGCAAGGAAAAACTGAGCCTCAACATTGCCCTGCTCATAAGATTTTTTCAGCCAATATTCAGCCTGTTCGTTATTCTGTTTGACATTCTGTCCCATAACATACATCATGCCGAGCCTCAACTGAGCATCAGCATCGCCGTTCTCAACGCCTTTGACTATTTTGTCAACTTCCTCTTGCGACAGATTTTCAGCCGCCATTGACACGGACGCAAACGCAAGCACTACAAGCGCAAGCACAGCAACAAAACGATTTTTCATGATACGCTCTCCTTTTTTATTTTTGTCCTTGAAGTTCAAGTTTCAAGGCTTCAATGCGGGATTTTTCCTCGTTCTTTTCGGCTTCGATTTTTGCACGTTGGGCTTCGATTCTTGCCTGTTGAGCACGTTCCGCTTCTTTACGTTCGCTGATTTTATTATAGGCGTACATAACGGCGACTGCGATCATCAGAAGCATAAGAATGATTACAAGCATTATCATGTCGCGTTTGTCTTTTTTAGCTTTTTCAACGCGCTCAACGCCCGAACGCCTTAATTCTTCGGCAAGAGATTTGCTGTCTTTATAATCTGAAATCTCCTCGAACATCTCCGCAACACGGTTAAATTTTTCAATATCAGGCTTTGCGTCTTTCTCAACATTCCTTCTTGCAACACAAGCATTCATATATTTTTTTTCAAGTGCTTCAAGTTCTTCTTTCTTCTGTTCAAGCTCTTGAATTAAAGTCTCGCTGTCTTTGTACGGCACGATGGACGCAAGAATTTTAATGACGTTTTGAGCGTCTGACGATGAAGCGATTCTTACTTTGTAATCGAGAGCTTTAATATATTTCTGCTCCGTGAAATTCTGTTCTTGGGTTTCGACATAACTTTCAAGCTGAGTCTTTTCATCGCCTTTTGCAAAATTCAATGCGCGTTGGAATAATTTTTCATCTTTCAGCGGTTTTGCGATTTTGATTAACTCGTCCGTGTTATGAACTTTAAGCTCCGCCATCAACTTTCCAAGATAAGCCTGTGAATTTTCGGGGTCTTGTCTCAAAGCCTGTTCAAAATAGCGTTCGGCTTCATCAAAATCATTGTCAGCCATGAAGATAAATGCCCGTTTGATTAACGCTTCTGTTTCAACGCCAAGGACAGGCTCAAAAGTTTTAATTTTTTCTTGAACGGGTGAAGTTTGGGTTAAAGTTTCTGAATGTGAAGACTGAGTTGTCTGCGAAGAAGCTGAATTTGAACTATTACGGTTTTTGTCTTCCGCTTCATCTGCCCTTGATAAAGCGGAGGCAAGAGCAAAGCACACAATTTGAAGAATCATAGGCACGTATGGTGCTATCCCACCGCCTGCTAAACCATAAAGCCTGGAACTGCGGACAGCGTCCATGTACATACTGTAAACGTAAAACATTACCGCAGCCTCTATGAAGCAAAGATAAGCCGTGAACTTGAAAAATCCCGGAACGTTCTTGTTCCTGTTTCTCATGAGAGCGTGATAGCTTCCGAAAATTGCCACGATCTGATTCACAGTGAAAACAATACCGAAAATTCCGTAAAGGAAGAAAAATAATTCGCCCTGTCTTGTAAGCCAGCCAAAGAAAAAACCAGCGAAACCTAAATCGCCAAAAGGATTATTGTTATTGCTTAAAATAGCGAACGGAAAGAAGTTAATCGCCACCCCGACAAGCCCGAAAATAAACGCCGCAACGTTCACGAAAATCCACTCCTTGAAAAAATTTTTGGAAAAAATCATTAATAATCGAAATTTTAGGTTATTTTTTTTTTTTTTTTCAAGGGTAATATTACTGATTATCAGCTTTTATTTTTATTTTTTTGCGTTTGAGTTTTTGTTGCGCTTTCATTAAAATTCATTAAAAAGTTATTTTTTACAAAGGAGAAAATAAATGGCAGTTCTGCAAATTCAACTCAGCGACAAATTAAAACATAACTCGGACGAATTATTTACGGATTTAGGGCTTGACACTTCAACCGCAGTGCGTATCTTTCTCAGAGCTGCGCAGGAATACAGCGGCTTCCCTTTTCCTGTTAAACGCCACGTTTCAGCTGAATCAATCGAGGCTTTTGAAGATGCACGGCTTCACAGAAATCTTTACGGTCCGTATCAGACGGCAGAGGAAGCTGTTGCAGCGATGCTGGAGGATTAGCTTTGTATCAAATTCATTTTACGTCGAAAATGAAAAAAGACGTTAAAAGAATGAAAAAGCGCGGAAAAGACATGTCGAAGCTTACTGCAATTTTAGATATTCTGAGCTCCGGAAAAGTCTTCCTCCGAAAAACAGGGATCACGGACTTATGGGCGATCTGTCGGATTTTCGTGAATGTCATATAGAGTTCGACTGGCTTTTGATATACCGCATTGAAGATGAGCAGCTTATTTTGACAGCTATGGAAACTGGGACTCACGCTGATTTATTTAGAAATGTAACGTATGCAAACAGTTTTTACAACTAATCCTTCACTCTTCACTCGGAATAACCTCTGCTATACTTATAAAAATATGATTTCTTGAATTAGAAAGGACTTGATTTTTCAATGTTAAAACGTTTTTCAATCGCGGTAATTTTAATTCTCGCATTAGCTTCAATTTCGTTCGCTCATCCCGGCAAACTTGACGCTAACGGCGGCCATTATGACAAAGAGACCGGCGAATATCACTATCACAAAGGCCCTAACGCCTTGCAGAGCCTTGAACTTCGCCGCAACACTGTTTATAAAGCCAAAGTCGAGCGCGTTGTTGACGGCGATACTATGATCGTTTCATTTATCTTTGACGACGGCAGCAAATATCTCAAAGAGCGCGTTAGATTTTTGGGCGTCAACACTCCTGAGACAGTTCATCCGAGCAAGCCCGTTGAATATTACGGCAAAGAGGCCAGCAACTTCACGAAGTCAGAGCTTACAGATAAAACTTTATGGCTTCAGACCGATGTCGAAGTCAAAGACCGTTACGGAAGAATGTTAGCTTACGTTTGGCTTAAAGAACCGAGCAAAAAAGATTTAGACGACGAAGCAGCAATCCGTGAAAACATGTTCAACGCTAAATTATTGCTTGAAGGTTATGCTCAGTTAATGACAATTCAGCCGAACTCAAGATATTCAAATATTTTCGTACACTTCCAGAGAGAAGCACGACAGGAAAATAAGGGACTTTGGGGCAAAGAGCCCGAATAAAGCAATTAGGAGTTAGAAATTAGGAATGAGGAGTTAAAAAACTTAAAGCTCCTACTTCCTTATTTCTCACTAAGTTCAAATGCTGTCGAATAAAAACAAAAGCATATTAATTCAAACGGTTTTAATCATAACTATTTTATTCTGTGCCGCTGTAGGAATAAACGGACTTTCGATTTATTACAACGGCTCAGATTTTTATATGTCCGGCTTAATTGATAATAAACGCAGATTAACTCACTATGTCGAAGGCATGATGAGCAGGTATGAATCTATTTCGTGGCTGCTTGATTACTGGCTCGAAAATTATGAATTAATCGATACTTCGCGAACGTCTAAAGACCTTCAGAAATATTCAAGTGTTCCGTCAGAGTATTTAATTAACAGTAAGGCAATAATGACGAATGAGATTTTAATTCTCACGCCGGAACAGCAATTTTTGTTTGCTGAATATTGCTATCGTGAATTAATGTCGGATTTTGACGATATTAAAACGATGCTGCAGCCTTATATTTTATATTGCGTCAAGCCGCTTGAACATCGACGAAACACGGCTTTTGTTTTTTTTAATGCCGTTGACAAAAACACTGACGACGAATTTATAAAAGAACAGCTTGGCTCTATTTGGTCGCTAAACATGTCAAAGCATCCTGTTATAAAAGCAATGTATGAGACAGGCCAAGAGAGCGACGAATTTGAATACGTAAAAGTCAAAAATGAAGAAATAGTTTACGGCTATATGCCATTGAAATTTGACGGCAAAATTTTATGTCATATTACGGCGGCGTTTCGTTGGGACGATGTTAAAAACGCAATTTATCGAAATGTAATCTCCGTCGAAATAAAAAATGCTTTATCTTTAGTCGCGGCAGGAATAACTTTAGCTTTGCTGCTTTACATGTTAATTTTAAGGCCGTTAGAGAAAGTTCAAAGCAGTGTTCGGGAATTTACAAGACGTAAAGACAGTGCCTCAATCGTTGACGAACTTTCGACAATAAAATCAAAAAATGAAATCGGCCGTCTTGCTGACGACGTCTCTTTATTGGCTGTAACGCTGGAACAATATAACGAAGAAGCTGCGAGGCTCTCAGCAGAACAGGCACGAATTGAGACGGAGCTTTCACTGGCTGCAAAAATTCAAGAGGGAGTTTTGCCTAAAGATTTTCCGAATGTAAAAGAATTTTCGCTTTTTGCTGCTATGCGGCCTGCTCGTGAAGTCGGCGGCGATTTTTATGATTTCTTTATGATTGACAATGATAATATTGCACTCGCTATCGGCGACGTTTCAGGTAAAGGAATGTCGGCGGCTTTGTTCATGATGACGGCGAAAACGGTCTTGAAAGACTGCGCTTTGTTGTCTAATGGAGCTTCTGTTCAAGATATAGTTTATGAAGCCAATAAAAAACTCTGTGAAGGCAACGAGGCTTATTTATTCGTAACTTTATGGTTCGGAATAATGACAATATCGACAGGCGAGATTGTTTATGTAAATGCAGGCCATCAATTTCCGGCTCTAAGGCGCGACGGCGAACGCTTCAAAATAATAGAAGACATCCACGCGAGGCCGCTTGCGATTTTGCCGAATTTAACTTTTTCATCGGGAACATTAAAATTAAATCCCGGCGATACTCTTTTCCTTTATACCGACGGCGTTATCGAAACAAACAATAAAGACGACGAATTATTCAGCGAGGCAGGCTTAATCGACGCTTTGAATTTAACTATGGGAACTCCTCAAGAAATTGAAAGCGTAGTATTGAACAGCTTGAACGATTTTCACGGCTCGCGCCCTCAATTCGATGATATTACGATGCTTTGCGTTAAATACTTTGGCCGATAAACATCTAGGTATTGTCTTAAACTTCTTGAGGAACAATTCTCAGCGATTGAAGTCGAAAAATTTATTCACGTCAGCAGCTCAAATTTTAATCTTGATAAAAATAGTAGGATATGATATTCTTCCACGCGGTTTAATTATGACAAATTTAGTCAAGAATAAAATTAAAGAAAGGAGAGAATTTAATCATGAAGCTTTCACAGGCTGCCCGCTATGGATTAAAGGCAATGTCTGATTTATGCGAATGTTTTGAAAGAACTCAAAAGCCCGTATCAGTCAGCGAAATAGCTTCCCGCCAAAATATTCCCGTGAATTATCTTGAGCAGTTATTAGGAAAATTAAAACGTGCTTCACTTCTTGAGAGTGTCAGGGGTGCTCAAGGCGGCTATTTGCTTGCGAAAAAAGCAGAAGAAATTTCAATCGCTGATATTTTGAACGCGCTAGGCGAACCTTTTATATTCGGCTCGTGTCAAACTGAAAAAGGCTGCGAGAACGCTGTAACCTGCCCGACTTTTAATTTATGGCGGCGTGTTAAAGGCTCAGTCGATGAAATTTTAGAGGCTACTACATTAGAAGATATTACGGCTGAAAAAAATTCTCTTCTTGAAAATTTAGAAAAGTTTATAGACCCTGAGCGCGAAAAAGTTAAAAACTTAGCTATTAATAAGGAGGCTTAAATTATAAAAATGTTTGTTTATATGGATCACACGGCTACAACTCCGACAAGCCCTGAAGTTTTGAAAGCTATGATGCCGTACTTCGGTGAAAACTTTGGTAATCCGTCGAGCGTTTATTCGTTCTCACGAAAAAGCCGCGCCGCTATTGAAAAGGCTCGCGGTCAAGTTGCAGCAGCTTTGAACGCAGATCCTGCAGAAATTTTTTTCACCGGTTCAGGCACTGAGGCAGACAACTGGGCATTAAAAGGAACTTTAGAGAAAGCTATGAAAGCTGGGAAAAATCATTTAATAACGACTGCAATCGAACATCATGCGATTTTACACACGGCTGAATATCTCAAAAAATATCACGGCGTAGACGTTACATATTTGACCGTAGATTCAGAAGGTTTTGTCAAAATCGAAGACGTCAAGAACGCAATAACAGACAAGACTGCATTAGTGTCAATCATGTTTGCGAATAACGAAGTCGGAACTATTGAACCCGTTGCAGAAATTGGAGCGTTATGCCGCGAGAAAAAAATTCCTTTTCACACTGACGCAGTGCAGGCCGCCGCTCATCTTGATATTGACGTCAAAGCAATGAATATCGATATGCTTTCAATGTCTGCTCACAAAATGTACGGCCCTAAAGGCGTCGGAGCTTTGTTTATTAAGAAAGGTTTAAGACCTGAGAATTTCGTTCACGGAGGAGCTCAAGAGAAAGGCCGCCGAGCAGCAACTGAAAATATCGCTGGAATAGTCGGCTTCGGTGAGGCTATGGAAATTTTGAAATCGCGTCTTGATGAAGACAAAAAAATTAATTCAGGGCGTCGAGACAGATTAATAGCAGGTTTGCTCAAAAAAATTCCTCACGCTAAATTAAACGGAGCGACAGGTGATAAAAGACTTCCGAATAATATTAATTTTAGTTTTATCGGCGTTGAAGGCGAAACTTTATTATTAGACCTTGACGCGAAAGGAATTTCAGCCTCAACTGGAAGTGCTTGCTCATCAGAAAGTCTTGATCCTTCGCATGTTTTATTAGCTTTAGGATTAAAACACGAAATGGCTCACGGTTCATTAAGATTTACAATCGGACGTTTAACGACAGATGAACAAATTGATTATGTTCTTGACGTTTTGCCTGAAATCGTAGCAAGACGCCGCGAAATGTCCCCGTTATGGGAAGATTATATTAAAGGAGCGAATTAAAAATGGCATTAGATTATAGTCAAAAAGTTATGGATCATTTTATTAATCCTCGAAACGTCGGAGAAATTCCTGATGCTGACGGTGTAGGCGAGGCCGGCAACCCTAAGTGCGGCGACATCATGAAGATTTACTTGAAAGTCAATCCTGACACAAAGGTAATCGACGACGTTAAATTTAAGACGTTCGGCTGTGCTTCAGCTATAGCTTCATCAAGTATGGCTACGGAATTAATCAAAGGCCGCACGATTGAAGACGCTTGGAATTTAACAAACAACGCCGTAGCAGAAGCTCTTGACGGCCTGCCGCCGATAAA
>JAFVEW010000203.1 GCA_017475805.1 Synergistaceae bacterium
CGCCTTTCAAGATGTCGTCGAGCCAAACTTTATCAAACTTCATATTTCCCTGTGTTTCAGATTTCATAAACTTATCCTCCTGTGTTTTTATCTCTTACACAGTTTATTGTACAGGCTCATGTAATCGGCTGTAAAAACAGTCTCTCACATTCTGCTTGTCAAGGATAACTTTGAAAACGAAAAAAATTTTGAATTAAGGTGATAAAAGTGGAACATGATGCGCGTAATGTCAGATTGTATTTGCGGGTCAATAAAAATGAGTACGGAGTTATAAAGGAAAAAGCTAAATTATCCGGCTTGTCGGTATCTGAATATGTCAGAAGACTGACTCTTGGATTTCAGGTTTGTTCGAGGTTTGAACTTAATGTTTTGAATGAACTCCGAAGACAGGGCGGACTTATAAAACATATTCATAACGAATCACATGGAATTTATGACCCTAAAATGACGGAAGCACTTGAAGCAATAATATCTTGCGCCAATAAACTTGAAAGAAAATTATCATGATTGGAAAAATTCCTAAACCTCGTCGGGACGGCAGCAGTAGTTTTAAGGATTTAATAAATTACTGTCTCGGAGTTACGGGACACTCTCAAGGCGCAGTTTTGCACGCAGGAAAACGAAATATTAATGATTTCAAGACTGCGGCAGTTGAAATGGAATCTTTAGCGATTGAAAGTGTGAGATGTAAGACTCCTGCGTTCCATTTTATTTTGTCGTGGCGTTCGCATGAAAGTCCTACGAACGAACAAGTTGATGAAGCTGTAGATATTGCGTTAAAAGAATTAAATTTAGATAGCTGTCAGTCGGTTTGGGGATTGCAGTCTGACACAGATAATTTGCATGTTCACGTTGCTGTGAATCGTATATCGCCGGAAACGTTTAAGGCTATAAAACCTGCCGGAGGATACAGCAAAAAAGCTCTCGAAAGAGCCGCGCGAAAAATTGAAATCGCTCAGGGGTGGGAGATTGAACGAACTGGACATTACGAAATAAATTCTTTTGGAGATATTTTATATAAAAAAGAATTTTCAAAATCTGAAATTTCTCAGACTGCGAGAGATATTGAAGCCTATACAGGCGAAGAAAGTTTTGAGCGTTTTTCCAAACGTGAGCTTAAAGAAATTTTAGAAACCGTCCAAGATTGGGACGAACTGCATAAAAAATTAGCCTCAAAAGGTTTTGAACTTGAACGAAAGGGCAACGGTGCAGTTTTGAAATACGGCGATAAAGCCGTGAAACTTTCAAATGTTTCTCGAGGCAGCAGTTTTTCAAAATTAGAGCAAAGGCTCGGCAAATTTCAGGAACGGAAAATAAATGTAATTATTCAAAAAACGCCGAAAATTTTTCAGTTAGAGGCAAACAGTTTTTCAAAAAATTTTTCGTGGGAAAAATATCTTTCTGAAAAACGTAATTATTTAGACAGTAAATCTTCAGCCTTGAAAAAGTTACGTGAACGTCATAAACATGAACGTGAATTTTTATATCAGCATCATAAAGAAAGCCGCTCAAAGTTGTTGCCTCAAATCCGGCGCG
The DNA here is from genome assembly GCA_017475805.1 of Synergistaceae bacterium. The sequence continues at coordinate 1,537 of JAFVEW010000203.1, forward strand.
GACGTAGCAAAGAACTTAGCCAACTGCGGAGTTTTATAGCCTTTTTCCAACAAAAAGAATGTCTTGATTTACAAGAAAGGCAGAACGAAGAGAGACAGGAATTAAAATCTCATTTTCTGAAAATATTTCCTAAATTCAGGGACTGGCTTGACGCTCAAAATAGCGAAACTTTATATCAAATTTATCGCTATCCGGGACAGTTTATATTATCGCCCGAACAGTCAGGGACAAAAATAACTCAGCCACGAAAGATAGATTTACGGGATTACAGCGCACGACGCGGAGCAAGCGGCAGTGTCCTGTATTGTCGTGAGGGAAGTTTTACAGCGGATTTTTCGGACATTGGCAAAAGAATAATCCTGAATAAAAAGAAACTGACCGAAGAATCCGTAGCAGCAGCTTTACAGCTCGCGAATCAGAAATGGGGAGCTACTCAAATTAACGGCAACGCTGAATATAAAGAACTTTGCATTAAGGCGGCTGTGAAATACGGCTTAAAAATCGCCAATCCTGATTTAGCGGCAGAAATCGAACGCAGACGACAGCTATTAAGACAAAACTATAAGGTAAATAGCGTCATAACTGTCGAAGAAATTTCAAAATTAAATTTAGTTGAAAATCCCAAGATTTACGTTAATCCGCGAAAAGACAATCAGCAATACACGGGGCGAATAGTTCACATTGACGAAAGTCGCGGTTATTGTGTTCAGTTAGCAGGTCAGAGAAGTTTATTCGTTCACATGCTTGAAAAACTTGAACGTCCGCCGTTAAAAGGCGAGACGCTGAAAATTTCATATTCAGATGAAAATCATTGGGCAAAAATTCAGTGCGAAGAAGTCCGCAGAAGACTTCAAAGCCTATAAAATTTTTTGCCTGTAAAAGAAAAAGGAGGAATTTTTTATTATGGAAAATAAGAAAACAGCAGAAGAAATACTCGAATATTACGGAGCTAACCTTGATGACAGCGGCGAACCTGATGAAATGCCCGAATTTGAAGTTGTCGTAACGTTCCCGACTATTGAAGAAGAATCTTTGAGAGCGCAGGAATGGGAGCGAAAAGTCAAAAGTTGGGACAGCAACGGAGGTGAAAACTTATGATTTCTTCAAAGGCTCAGGAATACCGTGATGAACTCGTCAAAAAATTATGCGAGGCTATGGAGAACGGCACAGCCCCGTGGCAAAAAACGTGGACTGACGGAGACGCGCCTTTTAATGCCGTCAGCGGCAGAGCGTATCATGGCATTAACTTGGTAAATTTAGCGTTACAAAGTCAGACGTTAGGACATCCCGGCGATCCGAGATGGATTACTTTCGACCAAGCAAAAGAAAAAGGTTGGCACGTAAAGCAAGGCGAGAAAGGAACTCACGTAGAATTTTATAAATTTGACGAGAAGCCAAAATTTGACGAATCCGGTGCGCCTGTTCTTGACGCTGACGGCAAGCAGGAAGTCGAGAAAAGCGTTTTAGTTAGAAATTATGTTGTTTTTCACGCTTCTCAGATTGAGGGGATTCCGCCTTACGAACCGAAAGCCCGAAATCCTATTGAAGCAAACGAAAAAGCCGAAAGAATTTTGAAAGAATCCGGCGCG
>JAFVEW010000204.1 GCA_017475805.1 Synergistaceae bacterium
CTGAACCTGAATATAAAAATAATTTTTCGCAGGCCGTATTTATTCTTGAAGCTCTTAAGGCTACTTGAGCATCCGACTCCTCACCGGAGATATATAAAACTGGTGCGTTGTAATTTTTGGCGACACTCCCTGCAGCTTGCAACAAAAGCGTAGATTTTCCGATACCGGGCTGACCGCCGATTAAAACTACACCGCCCGGAACAAGTCCGCCGCCTAAAACTCTATCTAATTCTTCGATGCCTGTCAAAATTCTTTTCGGTGGAGTAACGTCAAGCGCATTGATAATTTTAACGTGGGAAAAAGTCTTCTTAGTCGCTGAAGTCTTTTGTGGTTCTTCTTCTAAAATTTCAAAAGTTCCCCAAGAATTACAAGAAGGGCATTTACCTGTCTTAGTCGTGGTTATATGCCCGCATTCAGAACAAATATATTTTGTGATAATTTTTGCGTTTGCCATGTTAAATATACGATTTTATTGCAGTGAACAGCTTACTCTGAGTCTCGAATGCTTCTCGCTGAACGATGAGAAAAGCCTCTGCTTAAAAGCCTTTTAATTATTTTTTGTTCGTCAATGCCAAGTTTCCGCCAATCGTCAGCAAGTTTATAAGCCCTTGAACTTTCGTCTTCGCTTTCGTTGAGAGCTTCGTTTATGTTATCACGCGATACTCCGCGACTTGAAAGTTCATAAATTATTTTCGCGTTTCCCCAAGTTAAATGACCGTCTATAAATAATTTAGAATATGCTAAGTCATCGATTAACTTTAATTTTTCAGCTTCATCCAGCAATAAATCATAAAAATTCTCCGGCACGTTGAGCTTTGAAAGATATTCTGCAGCTTGGCCGGAGGTACAGGGCTTCTTTAATAAGAAATTAAAAAATTTTTCACGAAACTCTTGGATTTTTTCCTCTTCACTATCACTATTAGTTTTTATCACTTTATCATTCTTGAAGGCCGTCAACATTTTTTGATACATCATTTGGCATTGAGCCCATTTCATCATCAATTTCTTGTTGAGCTTTATCCATTATTTTGCCGAAGTCGAAAAGTAATGAAACTGTATTTTTAACAAATTGCTGCTTCTGAAGACTCAAAAATTGCATTTGTTTTTCATAATTCTCAATTTCGCGTTCTGCGTCAGTCATAATTTTTTGAGCTTCATTGCGGGCATTATTTATAATTTCGTCGGCTTTGAGTTTAGCTTCGTTTCTATAGCCTTCAAGTTCTTGTTCAATACTTGCTCTTGACTGTTCAGCTTGAGCGCGGCGGTCTTGAGATGTCTGCAAAAGATTAGCGGCTTGAGCTTGTGCGCTGTCGATAATCACGGAGGCTTTTTCGTCAGCTTCAGCTATGCGTTTGTCAGCTTCGGCTTGAGCTTCAGCAATAATTTTCTCGGTGTTGACCTTAGCTTGTTCTTCAATATCTTTTGCTGCCTTACGTGCTTGAATTAAAGCATCTTTAATTGCGTCAGTCATTGCCTCTTGCTTTTTGACAAAAGTTTCAAGTTCTTGAATTCGTGCGTCTTTCTCATCGAGCTGCATAGTGTAGGCTTCAATATCTTCGGCAACCTGATTCAAAAAATCTTCAACCTCTGGAATAGCATAGCCTCCGAATTTCACTTTTTTGAAGGCTTTTATTTCAACGTCTTTGGCCGTCAGTAAATCGCTCATTCTTTGTCACTTCCCTCCGGCCAAATTTCACACATTCCGCCCGCAGGTGTGAAAAGATATTGAGCAGGATCGATAAATTTCATGTCGCCGCTGCGCGCAAAAGCTAATCCGCCCATAAAAGTTATAAAATCTTTACCTTCTTCGTCATATTCACGCTGGCTAAGTTCATGAAGATCAACTAAAATCATCGCGCCTTTGTTAATAAATTCTTCGCGAAGATGAACTTTATCGCTATTTAACGTCGCGCTGTTGTAGTTATATACGATTAATTTTCCTGCTGATGCTGAGTCGCGAGAACCGCGAGATTTTTTTCTTCTATCGTCTGTATAGTCTTCGTTATCGTCGTAATCGTCGCCGTCGTTTTCAAAACCAAAGAACTTCATGATATTCAAAATAAAACGCCTCCCGTAAAAAATTCCTGATAAATATTATCACACTTTCTTTCTTTTCTCTTTCTTTCTTTACTTTATAATATATTTATTCAAATTTAATTTTTCAAAATCAAAATAAAATTCAAAAAGGAGAATTTTTTAACATGAAAGTAATTTCGACAACAAAAGCACCCGGAGCTATCGGCCCTTATTCACAGGCTTATGAAGTAAACGGCTTCGTCTTCACGTCAGGACAAATTCCGATTATTCCTGAAACAGGCGAAATATCACAAGGCATCGCGGCACAGGCTGAACAAAGCTGCAAAAACGTCGGCGCGATTTTAGAGGCTGCAGGAACAGATTTTTCAAAAGTTGTAAAAACTACATGCTTCTTAGCTAACATGGAAGACTTCGCGGCGTTTAATGAAGTCTACGCAAAATTTTTCACGTCAAAACCTGCCCGCTCGTGCGTTGCCGTCAAAACTCTCCCTAAAGGCGTTCTCTGTGAGGTCGAAGCAATCGCAGCAAAAGATTAAACAAGGGTGAAAAATATGATTAAACTTGAAAATATATTCGTTAAGTTCGGCGAGTTTGAAGCTCTCAAAGATATTAACGTTCATGTTAAAGAAGGACAGTTTTTCACGTTCTTAGGGCCTTCGGGCTGCGGCAAAACTACGACGCTGCGAACTATCACGGGCTTTATTGAGCCTACGAGCGGCACGGTTTTTATGAAAGGCGATGACATTACTCACGTTCCGATTGAAAAAAGAAATATAGGGATCGTCTTTCAGTCTTATGCGCTCTTCCCGACAATGACAGTCTATGACAATATAGCCTTCGGATTAAAAATTAAAAAGTTAGGCAAGGCCGAAATTGATTCAAAAGTTCGAGATATTGCAAGCAAAGTTGATTTGTCGTCGGAGCAGCTTGAAAAAGCAGTGAGTCAGCTCTCAGGAGGTCAGCAGCAAAGAGTCGCAATCGCCCGCGCTCTCGTTACAGGTCCTGCTATTATCTGCATGGACGAGCCTTTAAGCAATCTTGACGCGAAATTAAGAGTCCAGCTCCGCAACGAGTTAAAGAAAATGCAGCGTGAATTCGGAATAACTACGATTTACGTTACTCACGATCAAGAAGAAGCCTTGACTCTTTCCGACTGCATCGCCGTTTTTAATAAAGGTGTAATCGAACAAATCGGCAGCCCGAATGAAATTTACAACAATTCTAAGACTGAATTTGTCGCGAACTTCATCGGAGACATTAATAAACTTGAGCCGAAATTGTTAGGAGCAGCAGGCTTGAATCTTCCCGAAGATCAAAATCATTTCATAAGGCTTGAACGAATCCATGTTGATCTCGAAAATAATTCAGGACTCGAAGGCGTCATTGAAAGTCAAGAATATTACGGCCTCTACATTAAGTATTATATAAAAGCAGGCGGCCAAGTTCTGAAAGTCATCGAGAAAAACGACGGCGTTAGGATTTACAATCCAGGCGAAAACGTGAATTTAATCATAAATCCTGCGGACATAATGTCTTATTCAAGCAAGAATTAGGAAGCAGGAGGCAGGAAGTAAAAAATGAAAAAAATTCTTTTTGCGCTTACTCTAATTTTTATGATTTCGTCTGCTTCGTTCGCGGCCTCTGAAGAAGACATTTATGTGAGAAAAGATGTCTTTGACGCTAAAATGGAAGCCTTGTTTGAACGCATGGATAAAAGGTTCGATAGACTTGACGCTAAAATCGATAAAAATTACGTCGAACTATCTGCTCGCATGGATAGGCTTGAAGGCAAAATGGAAGGTTTTGAATATAAACTTGAAGCTGTGAATGATACTATTGCATATCGTTTAAGCCTATTGACTTTAGCCGTTGCTATAGTTGGGTTGTTTTTTGCGTTTTTTGCATGGAGAAACAGCAATGCTAATGTTACAATGCCTTCACTCACTCGTGAGGACGTCGTAAAAATCTTTGAAGAACTTATGAAATCTCACTTTCAAGACTCTATTAACACAAGTGCAGTTTTAGGACGGTGAAAAATTCATGAATAAAAATTCTTCTCTTGACGCAGGCTTAATCTTAAAAATTTTCGGCTTCGTTATGTTCGTATATTTATTCTTAGGCTTCATGGTCTTGCCGTGCCTGAACACTCTCACTTCGATTTTCACGACCAAAGACGCTTCGGGAGTTACTTCGCCTCTTGCTGTCGTGAAGTTCTTTTTAGCCGGAACGATGCCGCTTTTCGTTTGGAACTCGCTGAAATTAGCTGTCGCTCTCGTTATAACAGTTAATATCGTCGGCATTAGCATTGTCTTATTAACAGAATATTTTGATATAAAAGGCGCGAATATTTTGCGAATGGGTTACATGACGACGTTAATTTATTCGGGCGTCGCTCTCGTTACGGGCTATCAATTTTTATATGACTCAAACGGAATGATGACGACGTGGCTTTCTCAAATGTTCCCGTTAATGAATAAACAATGGTTTTCAGGTTTTAACGCGGTTTTATTTACGATGACGTTTGCCTGTACTTCAAACCACGCTTTATTTTTAAGAAATGCTATTCGCGGAATTGACTATAACACAGTTGAAGCTGCTCGAAATTTAGGAGCGTCGCCTTTCAAAGTTTTGTTCAAAGTTGTAATGCCGACGCTGCTGCCGACTTTATTTTCTTTGACGGTAATGACATTTATAACAGGGCTTTGCGCGATGTCAGCACCGACTTTACTCGGCTATAACTCAATCAACCCTGAAATAGTCAGGCTTGCAGGTTCAAGCGCGGCTGATGAGTCATTTCCGCAGGCCCGTGCGGCGTTATTAAGCGTAATTCTTGCGATGTTCACGATAATTTTATTGAGCGTCTTGAATCATTATGAACGTAAAGGCCATTATCTTTCAGTTTCTAAGACGAAGGCCAAGCTCGTTAAGCAAAAAATTAATAGTCCGTTCTGGAATATTGCCGCGCATTTATATGCTTATATTTTATTTATAATTTATATGACGCCGGTAGTTATGATAGTTTTATTTTCTTTCCAGAATTATCCGGCTATAAGATCCAAAATGCTTAATTTTTCAGATTGGACTTTGATAAATTATTTCGGAACTCAAAATTACGAATATATGACTTCACGCGGAAGATTTAGGACTCGAGTCGGTTCAATTTCGGGAGTATTTTCAAATTCTGATGCAGTGGGCGGGATTAGATTATCATTCATAATGTCAGCGATTGCTGCGGCTTTAGCTTGCGTTATCGTTGTGCTTGCGGTGTCGTATATCTTCAAACATCGAAACAAAGCCCGCGCTTTGATAACAGAAAGCTGCTTATTATTCCCTTGGCTGCTTCCGACGATTTTAATTTGCTACTCGTATCGAATATTTTTTAACCGCGAAGTTTGGTATGTGTTCGGAAATAATTTATATTGGCGCGAAAACGTGAGATTTTTAATCATAATGGCCTACACTGTTACGAAATTACCATTTGCTTTGCGAATGATTAAGGCCGCGTTTTATGCTATCGATGACGAACTTGAAGAGGCCGCAAAAAATTTAGGGGCATCGCCTGTCTATACGTTTTTGAAAGTCAAGCTGCCTATAATTTTGCCTAGCGTCTTAGCAGTGTTTGCTTTGAATTTCAATGCTTTATTCACCGAATACGACATGGGCGCGACGTTCCAGTCATCTTACGGAAAAACTTACGCAATGATTATTCAAAACATGACAATGGAAGAAGGCCGCGAAGGTTATAACGTCAATGCTTCCGGACGTCGATGCGCGTCAACGGTCTTTATTATGATTGTTTCGGGAATAATCTTATATTTAGTTTATGGAGTAGGCTCACGCGATTTAGGAGAACGTCTCGAAGCTCGTAAACGTTGGCGAAGGCGTTGGAATCGTTTAAGAGGGATCAGGGATTAAAAAACAAGGCTCTCTCTCGTTATCGACGAGAGTCTTTCACTTTTTATAGTAAGCCCATCTTCTAAAAAACGGTAATTATGATAAAACAAATCTATATCATGTTCAGAAGATTATCGTAAACGAGTAGTAGCGTATCGTGAAGAGGGGCATACTTTTTTTAAGGAGACTCACGGGGTTTTCAAGATAGCGGTAGGTACTATACAAAAAGGGAAAAAACTTATAGAGAGGGGACTTTAAGTAAAACGCTCATTTAGAAAACTTGAGGAATATTCAGAGCTTCATCTTGATGCGTACTTACTGGAAACAGACTCGGAGTTTTGCTGTTGTGGAACAGCGGTAATTGTGCTTGCCGACGACTAAAAATCACGCGAAGAAAACATATACTATACTCCAAAAAAGATCGCTGAATACGAAGAAAAAATTAAAGAAATCCCCAAAGACAAAAAAGTATACGTAGATGAAACCTGATTTGACAGCTATTTATACCGTAAATACACCAGAGCTCCCAAAGGGATGCACGGCGATTTTTTGAAAAATGGTTTGAAGAGCATTTATTGCCAGAAGTCCCTAAAGATGCGGAATAATTTTAGATATACTTATCACATTTGAAAAGCTACAAAAACGACAGTTCCAAATCAGGGGAAATTTTAAGCTTATCTGCTGTTGTTTTTTTAACCAATGTTGAAATGTTCTATAGGGTTAAGTTTTGGTGAATATGGCGGCAAAAATATTAATTTGCGTTTATTTTTTTCAGCCAGCTCATATAGCCGCTTTTTTCTGTGAAATGAGGCATTATCTAAAATTATCACTCCATCTTCAGGAACCTTAGGAAGTAGGTGTTCTTCAAAACAAGCTTCAAAAAAACTCCGTGCATTGTTCTCTCGTACCTAAGAGAGGCTATTATTTCACGTCCCTTTTTCCTGCTACTATGCTTGTTCGCTGATATTCCGCTACTTTTTCAGAATTTTGCTCACCATAGTGCGTGTTTTTTCTCGTGATTTTTACCTTCTATAAGCATAAGTTACCGTTGTTTCACAACAGCCAAATTCTTCAGCAGCCTCACGTAAATATGCGTCCGGCTGTTCAGCAAAACAAACTTTAACTTTTTCAGGATCGAGTTTTTTAAATGATCTTCTCACTGGCTTTTTCTTTAATATTCCTTCTTCCTCAAGCTTAATTTCCCATGTTCTGATTGAGATAATCGCCGCTTTGAAAACTTCATGCGTTTGCATCAGGGTATGCTCCCTCTTTACGATATTCTATTACCCTTTTAAGATAATCTTCTGAGTACGCCATATACTTATTCTTATTGTATTGCATTTATCGTTTTTTAGTTGAGCTTAGTATATAAGCAATTTGCAAAACGGAAAATACCCTTTGAAATATTTTTTGTCAGTATCTCTTCGTCAAAATCATAAAGCCCTTCAAATAATGCCCTGTGTATAGCCTGTAATCCCTTCGTAAGTGCCGACTTCAATAACGTCAATTTCGCCGCTTGTAAAGAGTTTCTTAGCATTATCAAGGCTTAGAGCGTCTATTTCATTTTTGCTTAACATAATGCTCCTCGCTATTTTTATTTCGGTGATTTTCTTCTTTGCTTCGGCAAAACATCAGCGGACTCTTCGCGCCACAAAGTATAAAATCCATATTCGTCAACTTCGTCTTGAGTGCCAAGAAAATCTAAAATATTTTTTCCTACGACTCTCAAATTTTTAATTTGATTTTTCGTAAGCCCTTCCATGTCGAGAGAGGCTATTGTGTTCTCGTCTGTGCCTGCGTAAGTTACTTCAGTTCGTTTCTGTCCCGGCGCAATTACCCATAAAGGAGCAATAGAAATTTTTGTGAGTCGGGTTTTATTTTCGTTTTTTGCAAACTCGGCGGCTAAAATACAGGTTCTTTCTCGCGGCAATGTCCTTTGAAACGATACAAAATTTCCAAGCGACCAAGCTACGGCTTTGAAATCTCCGCTTAAGTTTTTTATCTCAACAGGCTGCAAGACATGCGGGTGAGTTCCAATTATTAAATCAACGCCGTTATTAAAAGCTATATCAGCGGCGCGTTTTTGATGAACGTTAGGCTTTAATTGATATTCATTGCCCCAATGAAAGCAGGCTATGATAATATCAGGGCTTAAATTTTTTGCACGTTCAAGGCTTGTGATTAAATCTTTCTCGTTAATAACATTCAAATGAACATCATTAGATTTCGGCCATAAATTGCTGCCGTAAGAATGATTAATAAACGCGGCTTTTATTCCGTCATTTTCTAAAATCACAGCGTCGTTTGAAAGAACGTCATCGAGGCCAAGACCGATCCAAGTTAAATCAGCGGAGTCTAAAATTTCTGTTGTCCGTCGCGCTCCGGCTGGGCCTTTATCAAAAATATGATTGTTAGCAAGCGTCAATAAATCTACGTCAAGACTTTTTAATAAATCCGCTAACTCGTCCGGCGTGTTAAACATCGGATAACCTGAATATTTTAATTTTTTGCCTTTTTGTTCTGTGCCAGCAAAAACAGTTTCAAGATTGCCGACTAAAAAAGCATCTTCGATTAAAGGTTTAATCCTTCGGAATTGCGGCGAAAAATCGAAAGAACCGCCTTTACGATAAGCCGCGTCAAGCTGCTGCTGATGAGCCATAATATCTCCGATAAATAAAAATCTCGCTTTAGTCTCTTTTTCAGCTTCAGCAAAAATTGAACCGCCTGCGGAAAAAATAAAGACAAAAGTTAAAATCATTAAAAAATTTTTTTTCATTGTCTGTGCCTCGCGTTAATTGTTTTATAATTAAATCTATAGTAACATGCTATTTTAATATTCATTCATTCATTTTTTTCATTTTTTAATTATTTTTTTATTGGACAAAGGAGTGTGTATCTTTAATGCGAAAAATTTTTTTAACATTTCTGCTCTTGGCCTCGTTTGTTTCGTCTTCTTATGCTAAGGCCGTCGTTGTAAATCTTCCCGCGCCTAACAAAACCGGCGGAATGCCTCTGAATGAAGCTGCAACTTTGAGGCACACAGAGCGGGAATTTACTGACGCTGTTATAACTCCGCAAGAACTTTCTGATTTATTATACGTCGCCGCAGGAGTAAATCGAGATAACGGCTTGCGAGTTTATCCCGTAGGTAAAGGCGTTCAAGATACTTTCGTTTATGTTTTTAATAAAGAAGGCGTTTATAAATTCGACGCTCCGAGTCATTCACTCGAATTAATAACAAAAGGCGATCACAGACAAGATACAGGCACTCCGACTTATATAGGCCGAGCCGCAGTTAATTTAGTTTATGTCCAGGATATTAAGGCGTGGGCTGCTGAAGACAAACCGCGAGAAACTATCGAACGCTGGGGATTTGCTCATACGGGTGCGATAATGCAGAACGTTTATTTATTCGCGGCGTCAAAAGGTTGGAACAGCGCAGTTCGCGGAAGTTTTGATGCAAGAAAAATTAGCAAAATTTTAGACCTTAACAAAGATCAAATTATTACGCTTGTTCAATCAATAGGGCCTAATGTTAATCCTTAAATCTTAAACTCTACGAATGAATAATAACGACGAGCAGCAACAGAATTTTAGATTTACAAGAAAATTAAAAGTTTTTGATGCTTGGACGCTGTCTTTTGGCGGCATTATCGGCTTTGGCTCTTTTCTTATGCCGGGAACAACATTTCTAAAAAACGCCGGGATTTTAGGAACGCTTATAGCTATGGAGATCGGCCTTTTTACGATGCTAATAATTTCATATGCTTACGGCTATATGGCGAAAAAATTTTCGTTATCAGGCGGCCAATTCCTTTATGCTGAAAAAGCGTTCGGCCGAAAACACGGATTTATATGCGCGTGGTTTTTAGGTCTTTGCTATCTATCAATAATTCCGATGGACGCTATGGCCTTGAGTCTCTTTTTCAGGTCAATTTACGGCAACACGTTTCAAGTTGTTTTTCTTTATAACATATCCGGCGATGATGTTTATTTAGGCGAATTTTTAGTCGCTACAGCGTCATTAATTTTATTTGCTTATGTTTTGTCAAAGGGTGTGCGTATCGGAGCAATTATTCAAAACGTCATGGTTATAATTTTAATTGCGGGCGTGTTATTGATTTTGCTCGGTGCTTTTGCTTGTGATGCAGTCAAACTTTCAAATTTTAATCCGTTGTTTTATCCCGATGATCGGAGCTTTTTCTTACAA
>JAFVEW010000205.1 GCA_017475805.1 Synergistaceae bacterium
GCATTAAACGGCGAAGAAACATTTCGCATCGACCCGTTACGATAGCGAGAAATTTTGCCGCGGAAATGATTCGTGGAACAGAAGAGATGCTGCCTAGAGCAGCAGCCGTAGAAGTCATTAAAGACTATAATTTAGTCATCACCTTCAAAAACGGTAAACGTAAAAAATATGACGCAAAACATTTGTTTAGTTTGCCCATGTATAAAAATTTAGCTAAAGTTTTTTCATTGGCCAAAATTGAACACGGTACAGTCGTTTGGCCGGGCGACTTGGACATAAGCCCAAATACATTGTATTTGCGAAGTATAAAAATATAAATAAGGAGGAAATTTTTTTAATGATACCGACACGAGAACAGGCTTTGGAGATTGTTAAAAAATATAATAAAGAGCAGTCTCACATTCACCACGCTATAGCCGTTGAAAATGCCATGAGACATTTCGCGGAGCTTTATCACGAAGACCCTGATTTATGGGCTGTTGCAGGCTTATTGCATGATATTGACTGGGAAATGACGACTGAAACACCTGAAAGACATTGCCACGTTGCGCCGGATTTATTACGTGATGCTGACGTTGACGAGAGCATAATTCGTGCGGTTCAATCTCACGGCTTTGGAATTTGCACGGACGTTGAGCCTTCAAATAATTTAGAGAAAACTCTTTTTACGATTGACGAACTCACGGGATTAATAATAACAGCCGGATTAGTAAGGCCGTCAAAATCTCTTGCGGACTTAGAATTAAAATCAGTCAAGAAAAAATGGAAAGATAAAGCCTTTGCTCGCGGAGTTAATCGAGAAATCATCAAACAAGGTGCAGAAAGAATGAATATGCCGCTCGATGACGTCATCAACGAAACGATAATAGCACTGCGTCCTGTTGAAAAAGAAATCGGCATGTAAAAAAATTCATAATGTATAATTCACAATTAATAATTAATAAATATTTATGAATTGAGCATTATGAATTATGAATTATTAAATATGAATTATTAAATGGAGGCTTTATTAAAAAATGATGAAATATCTGCAAAAAATCGGCCGTTCTTTAATGCTTCCTGTTGCTTGTCTTCCTATAGCAGGAATTTTATACGGCATAGGCTACTGGATTGACCCTGTAGGCTGGGGAGCTAATAACATTGTTGCTGCGTTCTGTATCAAAGCTGCTGCTGCGATAATCGATCAAATTCCGTTATTATTCTCGTTAGGTGTTGCTATCGGAATGTCTGACGAACAGGACGGAACGAGTGCGCTTGCTGGTCTTGTTTCGTGGCTGATGATGACGAATTTATTATCGCCTGCTGCTGTAGCTATGTATCAGGGCGTTGACGTTGCCCAAGTTCCTGCGGCCTTTGGAAAAATTCAAAACGCTTTCATAGGAATTTTAGCCGGCATTATCGGAGCAAGTTGTTTCAATAAATTCAAACATACAGAACTCCCTGAAGCCTTAGCGTTTTTCAGCGGCAAGCGTTGTGTTGCAATCGTTACGGGATTTGCCTCAATTTTTGCGTCAGTTATTCTTTATTATGTTTGGCCGTTATTCTACGGTGCTCTTGTAAAATTCGGAATTTCGATGATTGACATGGGTCCGGTAGGCGCAGGAATTTACGGAATGTTAAACAGGCTTTTAATTCCGCTTGGCCTCCATCACGCATTGAACGCAGTTTTCTGGTTCGACACAGCCGGAATTAATGACTTAGGGACTTTCTGGGACGGCACAGGAACACTCGGAACGACAGGAATTTATATGACAGGTTTCTTCCCTGTTATGATGTTCGGGCTTGTCGCCGGAGCTTTTGCAATGTATCGCGCCGCTAATTCAGAACGTAAAGGAGTTGCCGCGAGTTTATTAATGGCCGGAGCTCTTGCTTCGTTCTTTACGGGAATAACAGAGCCTCTTGAATTTTCGTTTATGTTCTTAGCTCCTGGACTTTATATCTTGCATGCAATCTTAACGGGCTTATCGATGGCAGCATGTGCTTATCTTCCTGTTAGATGCGGCTTTAATTTCAGCGCAGGACTTGTCGACTGGATTTTGAGCTTCAAAGCTCCGATGGCGCAAAATCCTTTATTAATTTTGCCGATCGGCTTAGGCTTTGCAGTCGTGTATTATTTTGTCTTTGCGTGGGCTATTAAGACCTTTGACCTCAAGACACCAGGACGTGAAGCATCAGTTAAGAAAGAAAAGAAACCCGTAACTGTAACAACAAAAAACGGCTACACTGGCATAGCTCAAGATATTTTAGAAGGTTTAGGCGGCTTTGCTAATCTCAAAGATATTAATTACTGTGCTACAAGACTTAGAATTATCGTTAATGACCCGGCGAAAGTCGACGAGGCAAAAATCAACACACCGGGCGTTCTCGGGGTTGTCAGACCTTCAAAGGAGAATATTCAGGTTGTTATCGGTACGAAAGTTCAATTTGTTTTCGATGAGTTAATGAAACTTGCCGGAGCGGATTAGTAATTTATTAATTTTTCTTAGATAAAAAATCATGGACGAGGAGTGAGGATTATTTACGCTCCTCGTTTTTTTTGTTTTACTCGTGCATTTTATAATTTTTATCTTCATCAATCATGTTTAACATGATGTCAGCAAATTTCGGATCAAATTGCGAGCCTCGTCCTTTTTCGATTTGTTCTCTGACCTTTTCTTGAGGCATAACACTGCGATAGCTGCGTTTGCTCGTCATTGCGTCATAAGCGTCTGCTACGGCGATTATTCTGGCCTCTTCAGGGATCTCTGAATCTTTAAGTCCGTCAGGGTAACCTCTGCCGTCATAGCGTTCATGATGCCAGCGTGCACCAGTTGCTAAGGCCGGAAGCTCCGTAACGTTTCGTAAAATTTCATAGCCCACGCTGGGGTGTTCTTTAATTTTTCCAAATTCTTCATCAGTGAGCTTGCCGTTCTTGTTGATTATTGCTTCAGGGACACCGATTTTGCCGATGTCATGCAACAGTCCCATCATGTAAATTTCTTCCTGCTCTTTTAGAGATTTACCTAAACGCCGCGAAATTTCTTTCGAGTATTCAGCGACTCTTACTGAATGGCCGTTAGTATAAGTGTCTTTTGCGTCAACAGCCTTAGCTAAAGTAAGCATGAAGCCTTGAGTCAAGTGCGCGGCCTTGCGTTCGTTCTCGATAGTTTGAGTAACGTAGCGACTCATGTCGCTGACCATTTTTTGAAGACTTAAATATAATCTTTCTACTTCGTCGCCCGTGTGAATGTTTAAGTCTGGGAGCGTTCCAACTTTGCTTTTATCATCCATGTCAAAATAACGATCCATAACCAATGACATCGAATTTATAGGCTGAACTATATTCTTCATTACTAACAAATTAAAAATATAGGCTATCGGAATCGCCGCGCTCATCATCAAGAGCAATAATCGAAAATTTTCCTGCCACCAATGCGATAGAATTTCGATCGAAAATAGAGTCTCATTTTCGTTCATCAAGAAAATATTATCAACTATGATGGCAATAAAACACAAAATTAACGCTTCTAAAATAAAAAGCCTTGTAACTTTTGCGCTTAAACGCTGTCGCGTTCTATCATCCTGCATTGGTTCACCATGACATTTCCCAAGATTAGCAGGAGCAAACATAGCTACGCAAAGAGACGCCGCTAAACATTCAGGGAACGCAGAAATAAATAAACATAAATATGGCCGGTTAGGATAATATACAAGTCTCGAAATATCTATGGCAAGAAAAGTAAAATTAATCCGCCAGCATATAGCAAGAACCCATGATAATAATAAGGCGGACACGATAGATTTTATAAAACTTCGATAATAACCTCTATGCGCAATCAAGGAAGAAATCAACGTTACTATTAGGTATGTCGACAAGGCATATAACGACGAATAATTGCTTATGCGTAAAATTTCAGTAATCAAAACAAGCGCGAATGACAATAAACCGCCGCCAAGACCGTAAGCACCGGCTGAAAAGATAATGAAAGCGTCAGTGTAAGCAAATGCTACGTTGCAAATTTGAATTACAGTGTCCGTATACATCCGCGACAGGATTACTAACAGTCCGCATATTACGCCAGCTAAAATCGTCGTGCGTAAACATCTTCTGCAAATATTAATACGCGTCAAGATAAAATCGTTCATGTGTTCAGCTCCTTGATAATAAAGCGACTGTTTCGACATGAGCCGTTTGCGGAAACATATCGAAAGATTTAATTTTTGTTAACTCGTAGCCATGAGCCGCTAAAATTTTACAGTCGCGTGCCAACGTAGCGGGATTGCATGAGACATATATAATTTTTTTAACGCCGAACTTATTAATAGCTTCAAGGACTGCCCTTTCACAGCCGTCGCGCGGAGGGTCAAGAACAACAGAATCGTATTTATCTTTTAATTCTGCTATAACATCTTCAGAGCGTCCGCATAATGTTTCGACGTTATTAAATCCGTTTGCGCTTAAATTTTTTTCGGCCATTTTCACGGCACTGCGCCATTCTTCAACGCTCGTAACATGTTCAGCGTTCTCAGCTAAATAACAAGTTAAAGAGCCTGTGCCGCTGTAAAGTTCCAAGATATTTTTATCTCCGTCAGCTAAACTTGAAGCGTAAGAAAATAATTTTTCAGCTTGTCCAGTATTAACTTGAAAAAAGGAGGTTGTATCGAATAAATATTTATATTTCCCTAAACGTTCTGAAATTAATCCTGAACCGATTAAATTTTCTGTGTAAGTTCCTAAAATTACATTGCCGGGCTTTGAATTATGATTTAGTGTTAAAGTATCAGGCCGCGCTGAATTTCCTAAAGATACGAGAGCCTTGACGCTTTTTGCTGATAACTTGCCATTAATCACGAATGATAACAAACTCTCGCCGGTATTAATTCCTGTTCGTATGATTAAATGACGAAGTTTGCCTTTATTAGTTTTTTCATCGTAGCCGTCGAAAGGCAGAATATTTTTAGTATTTTCTAAGCCGTCTAAGATTTTCCCGTAAATTTCATTTATTTTTTTTGCATTTACCGGGCATTGACGGATTAATTCAAGCCTGTGAGTCCCGGCGCGATAAAAACCTGTTATGATTTTATTCTTGAAACCTTGAACAGGAAACGCTGCTTTATTTCGATAATTCCAAGCTTCAGGCGAAGGTTCACAAGTTAAATTTTCAAAAATTTCGGGCTTAAATCCGCCTATTCTTACCATCGCGTCGCGGACAATATCGGCTTTCAATTTTAATTGAGCTTGATAATCAGCGTGCTGAAGCTGACAGCCTCCGCATTTTTCATAATATTTGCATTTAGGAACGGCCCGCCCTTTTGAACTTTTTATGATTTCTATTGTATCGGCTACTGCAAAATCTTTTTTCTTGGCAACTATTTTAGCTTTTACAATTTCGCCCGGCAAAGCACCATGAACAAAAACAACGCCTTTAGGAGTTCTCGCTATTCCTGTTGCGTCCGTTGAAATTGCCGTAATTTTTAATTCTAAAGTTTCGTTATTCCGCATTAAACTTTGCCTCATTTCTTATATAGTTACAGGCTATGAAATTTTATTATAACGCAATCATGATTTCTTCTTAAAATAATCGTCCTCACGAGGGAGTCCCGGATGAGAAACAGGGCTCATCGGTCAAACGGGGAGTCGCCCTGTAGATTTGAGGTGAAGCACTCATGGCTGATAAAAAAGCCAAGCGAGCCAAGAAAAAGCAGCGGCGTTCATTCCGACCGAGGATTGATATAATCGCCGCTGCCATCTACTGGTTTCTAAGAATCATTCTGTTGTTATGGGATAGATTCGGAAATTAGTTCCGGCTTAGTTTTACAAATTTAGGGGTCTAGTTAACTCCCTCACCACTGCCCCTATTTTATCACAAAAATTCTCATCACCTTACAATCTTTTCATAAAGCCTCATTAGCGTGCAAAAAAGTTTTTGATATAATCGTTCCACGAGGGAGTCCCGGATGAGAAACAGGGCTCATCGGTCAAACGGGGAGCCGCCCTGTGGAATTAAGGTGAATTAGCAATGGCTAAAAAGGCTAAGCGAACCACTAAAAAAAAGAAGCAGTGGCGTTCAATCCTCCCCTGGATTGGTCATATTGCCGCTGCTGCTTATTGGTTGATTAGACTTGTACTGCTTTTAGTAGACTGGTTTAATAAATAACCTATTAAGTGTGTTCATTCGTTATAGGGGTCTAGTTAACTCCCTCACCGCTGCCCCTATTGCCCTTATTTTATCACAAAAAATTCTCCTTACTTCGTAATCTTTTCATAAAGCCCCGCTAAGGCACTCACAATCTCTTCTTCGGAAATATCTTTGTCGAAACCGTAAGCTTCACAAACTGCCGCATCGTTTTCTTTGTGAGCCTCGAATAATTCTTCGTAATCTTCCAAAGAACTGTATAAATCAGCAAAAGATTTATCAGGGTATTTTGCCCGAGCGTCTAAAATTTTTTGCGCCGTCGTTTCAATTTTCGATTTTTGATCTTCATTCACAGACGGCCATACAAAATTGTTATAGACGACCGTGTTTGAATATCTGTAACGCATTTCAAGTCGTCCGGCGGTTGCTCTCATCCATGCCATGTGAACGCGCGAAGTTAAAACTCCGAAATGATATAAAGTTGCGTCGGGAATGATTTTTAGAAGATTGCTTGAGATAATTAAGGGCTTCATAAAGCCGATAGGGATATAAATTCTTTGTTCTGAAGAAACTTCTGGAATTGTAATATAATTTTGCGTCGGTTGTCTAAGTTCCGCAAAAAGCGACGGAGCGTCCGCGAGTTTTTTTGTTGCATTCCGTTTGCTTGCAAGCCTAAACTCTTTAACTTTTTTAATCCGTTCTAAAACTTTCGGACATTTTTCAAGTTCCTCTGTTTTTGCGTCAACGAGCCAAAGACAATAACGGGTCTTGCGTTGAATAAAATCTTCTGCTCCCATAAACGGCCTGATAAATTTTTCGGCTGTCGGATTAGCTTTTAATAATTCGTCCCGTTCTTCAGGCGTCAAAATTAAATTACCGCCGTCAGCAGGCATACTTCCCGTAGTTATTTCAGGAACGTTGCAGATCGGCTCTTTTCGTGACTCGATAAAAAAGTTCGGGCCGGGCTTGAGATAAAAATTAATATTTTCGACAAGTTTTAAGCCTTCGGATGTGTAAAGTTTTCTGAATTTCGGCGGATTGGTGCTGAAACCTATCACAACGACATGAACGTGAGCTTTTTTGTCTTTATCCTGCATTTCGTTGTTCCAGACGAAAGATTGATAAGCAAAATCAATTTCAATTTTCCAGCGTTCATGAAGCGGCTTGAAGATCGCTGCAACCTGTTCGCCCTGAGTTATAGAATTTGTAGCAACGAAGGCTGCCTTTGTATTTTTATCCTGCAGATACTCGGACGCTACAGCAAACCAACAGGCAACGTAGTCAACTTTTTTGCTGCCTAATAAACGTTCGACGTCTCCTTTTTGACCTTTATCTTGCTGCGAATATCCCAAGAACGGCGGGTTACCGATAATATACAGCATATCTTCGTGATAAATTTTCCAGCCCGGCAAGCCCCACGCTACGCCCTCTAATTCGTCCATTGCGCTGCCGTGCTTGATGTTATCATAATTTTCTAAAGGTAAATGATTTTTCTTTACTAAATCTCCTGCTTCGTTAAGCATTTGATTATTAGCTATCCAAAGGGCAGTGCGGGCAACGGCGACGGCGAAATCACTTGATTCGATTCCGTAAAATTGCGAAATTTTAACTTTGATTTTAATATCGCTAAAATTTTTTGCTTGAGATAATTCGCGTATGGCTTGATTTTCTAATTTTCGCAGGGACTTGAACGACTCCGTTAAAAAGTTTCCCGAACCGCAGGCTGGATCTAAAAATCTAAGTTTAGATAATTTTTCTTGAAATTCGAGCAGCCTTTTAATTTTCGCGTTGCCTTTTGAGAATATCAAAATATTTTTGAGTTCGTCATCAAGTTCATCGAGAAATAAAGGGTCTATTACTTTGTGAATATTCTCAACGCTTGTGTAGTGCATGCCGTTTCTTTTTTGTTCATCGGGGTCGAGGACGCCTTCAAAAATCGCGCCGAAGATTGTAGGGCTGATGTTGCTCCAGTCGAAGCCTGCAGACATTTCGCGTAAAATTATTTCGAGAGGTTCGCCTTCAATCTGAGGAATTTCGATATCTTGTTTTTCAAATAAGCCGCCGTTGACGTAGGGGAAAGCCGCTAAGTCAGAATCGATATAAGGGTTGCGCTCTTCAGGCTTTTGCGACAGTACCGTGAATAAATCTATCAAAGAATTCCGTGAACTATCTTCGTGTTTTTTCATGTAGTTATAAAACTGATTTTTTTCAAATAATCCTGAATCTTCGGCGTAAACCAAAAAGACTATACGAACGCAAAAGGCCGTTAGACTTTCATTTTGTGTTTTCAAAGCCGCTTCATCATCTGTTTTTTTGTAGCGTTTTTTTAGACTCTTTTTTAATTTTTGGACGAGTTCGCCGGCCTTTATTGAAATTTCTTCTTCAACGACTCCTTTAGGGGTTATGCCTTTAGGGTCGGCCAAGAAAGAGAATTTTCGCTGTTCTTTTTCTAAACTTTCAAGCAAAATAATATCAGGCTCAGCATTCGGTGTGTCCATGTCATGAATATGAAATTCTTTGAAGTTGCTGATAATTATCCAGCGAGGATTTTCAAAATGAGGCAGGCCGCCGTAATATCTTTTAGCCTGTTCAAACGGTGTTAGTGATTCACCGTCGGATTGCGGAATTTTTTTATTTAGGTCAACGTTCAGACTTTTTTGTTCGATTAAGACCTTAGTCGAAGGTATATAAGCGTCAATGCGTTTGGTGTGATTATCTTTATCTTTAACTTTTTTCTCAAATTCGATTACCTCTAATGGGTTTATGACTCCGCAAACGGACTCAAGAAAATCGAGCCAAAATTTTTGCATTTCGCTTTTCTCTTCGCCGCGTCCGCGCCAGCGTTTGACAAAATCACTTAATTTTTTATCACTAAAATTTCTTTTAATCTCCGAATTTTTCA
>JAFVEW010000206.1 GCA_017475805.1 Synergistaceae bacterium
GACGAAAAAATCAAACTCGAAGTCAACAAGATTGAGCCCAAAGAGAAACAACGCGATGCCGAAAACCGTCTGACTTGGGAAATCACCGTCCCTGCCGGAGCGACAGTGCCTATTATCGTTGACTACAAATTAAGCTACCCGAGCGGCGAAGAACTGCTTTACAGATAATATTCAAATGGGACAGAATAATTTTTTGAAGTGGATAGCGTTTCCCCCTGTCATCGCGATTTTCACGATTATGCTTGCCCGCGCGATGGGCGAGGGAACGATAGTCGGCGAGGTCGATTTAGCGATATGGGGGCTTTCATGGCTGATTTTCATAGTCATCAGCGTTGCTTACGGAATGTTCATAGCCAACGGCTTCGGGATGGGACTGATTCCTCTCGAAGCTCTGGCTCAGGGCATCCTGCTCTGTCCGATGGCGATTGCTTACGGCGCGAGAATGTTTCAGTGGCTCGGAGTTCTTTTCGCTGTTTGCGGAGCGGCGGCTCTTGTCGTTGAATATAACCAAGCTGAAGGAGAAAGAAATAAAATTATTCCGCTTGAAATCGAAGACGATATTAAAAGGCTTCCGATTAACTTTATAATCACTGACGAAACAGGCCAAGTTTTGAATCTCAGTGAAGAAATGCTGAAAGTCTTAAAGATTGACCGTTTAGACACACTCGGAAAAAATATAAGCGAATGGTTTAATCCCGTCTCAAAGACCGCTGAAATTAATGAAAAAATTTGGGATATTAAGCGCGTTCAATTAGAAGACGGTCATAAATTTTATTTTGAGCTTACTCCTAAGGGACTCCCAACGGGCAGCGAAGATTCAGAAAACTCCGACGGACAACCCGCGAGCGGTCAGAGCGTGATGTTCATTGATCCTGATACAAAATTACATTCATATACTTACGGTCTTACGCGAATTTCAGACGACCTTTACAGAGCAGGACGTTACAGCAATCACCCTATAAGTGCGTTAATGATCCGTTTAGTTTTTCCGCAATTATTGCCTGATGATGACATGGATAAATATGTAAGTCCTTTTAGAGCTTACAGTGCCCGCATTATGAAAGATATTCGACAAACAGACACGGCGATTCAAACAGGAGAGTTTCAAATTCTTGTAGTTTTATCTGAATGTCCGTATCAAATGGTTGATACTATTGGGGAACGTCTGACAGCGATAACTAATGCACTTTGCCCGACTTTTGAAGTATTTTTCAACGTTACAGTCTTAACCGTCAGCGCAAGTTTTGAAGGCCCGAATAATCTTCCGACGGCTCAGGAACTCGTTGAAAATATGACTCACGAAATGACACGGAAATATTCAGCAAATGCCTTATCTAATTAAAAATTAATTTATACTAAGCAAGAATGAGAAGTGAGGCGTTATGAAAAGAAGTTTATTAAAT
Source organism: Synergistaceae bacterium (assembly GCA_017475805.1). The sequence goes on from JAFVEW010000206.1 coordinate 1,404, forward strand.
AAATTAATTTTAGGTGCTTGTGCTGCTCCGTTTCTTTTTGGAATTTTAATTTTCGTTTTAATTTTCGTGGCAGGAGATTTATTATTTCAGGCCGCTAAATTAATAATCGAGCAAGGCGTGGCATTCGGCGTTGTTACGCGGTTATTTTTTTACAGACTGCCCGAAGTCGTCGTGATGACAATTCCGATGTCTTCGTTATTAGCGGGGCTTTTAGGAATGTCAACGCTGAACGCAGGGAGCGAGTTAATCGCGCTGAAGTCGCTCGGGATTCCTTTCACGAGAATTTTAAGACCCGTGATTTTAACGTCAGTGCTTGTGGCTCTTCTTGCCTTAGCCTTTAATGAAACTGTTGTACCTTTAGGCTCTATAGCAGCTGACAGGCTTATGCGCTACGAAATAATGAAAAATCAGGCTTCGGCTATTCAGGAAAAAGTTTTTCTTCGAGATAACGAAAACGGAAAATTAAAGCGAGTTCTATATGTCGATGAGTTAGACCCTGCTCAAGGTCTGATGAGCGGAATAATGATGCACGAGTTTGACGACTATGGCCGGCTTTCTATGACTTTGAACGCCCGGCGCGGAATGTGGCTCGATAATCAATGGTGGATTGAAGACGGCCGAATGTATAACGTTACGAACGACGGCGAAATAGTTTTGCTTTTGAAATTCGATCGTCAAAAATTAGCGTTGAGACTTTCGCCCGAACAGTTGCAGCGCAGCACCCGTAAGCCCGCGAATATGAGCGCGCATGAACTTTGGAGCTATATCAAACAGGCTCAAGACGTCGGCACAGATTTATCCCGCCTTTGGGTAATGTTTCATTTGAAACTTGCTGTGCCTTGGGCTTGCGTCATTATGGCTGTGTTAGGTGCAGGCTTCGGAGCTTCACGGCGAGGACGTTCAGGCGGCGGCGTCGGCTTCGGAATAAGCGTCGTTATAGTTTTCGCTTACTATGTTGTAATGTCATTTTGCCGCGCATTAGGTGAAGCAGGGAATATTCCTCCCGCATTAGCAGGCTGGGGACCGAACTTTGTTTTTATGATTATCGCGTTTTTCTTTGCTTGGAGGGTTGACAGAATTTAATTTTAATTAGGAGTTAGGAAGTAGGAAATAAAAATTGATTGAATTACAAGATTTTGAAAAAGTTGAAATGAGAGCGGGGACTGTTCTTGAAGTAAAAGAAAATAAGAAATCAAGAAACCCTGCTTATATTCTTAAAATTGATTTTGGCGAAGAAATCGGCATAAAAAAATCTTCAGCACAAATTACAAAACTTTATAACCCTGAAGATTTAATCGGCCTTCAAGTAATTTGCTGCGTAAATCTCACGCCGATTCATATCGGTTCAGTTACAAGCGAAGTAAGAATTTTAGGAACTGACTCAGAGCAGGGAGTAGTTTTATTAAGACCTTCAGAACTCGTAAAAAATGGCGACAAAGTTTTCTAATATTGCGTTAATAGCGGGCGAAGGAGTTTTGCCCGTTGAAATCGCGAAGAAATTACAAAAAATTCAAGAATCAACTTTAATAATTGCCCTGCGTGATGACCCTAAAGTTTTAGAGCCTTACGCAGGAAAATTAATTCACTTAAAGACCCCGAATTTTACACGCGGCTTAAAAGAAATTAAAGCTCACGGCTGCGACGAGTTAATAATGGCCGGAAGTATCTCGAAAAAAGTTATTTACAGAGTTCCTTTTGCTCTTGATAGACTCGCGTTAAAAATTTTGAGAACTTCTCTTAGGGACGATCACTCACTCTTGGGAGCTGTCGTGAAAGTTTTTGAAGACGAAAATATAAAAGTTATTCCATACTGGCAAATTCTCCCAGAATTTATTGCTCCGGCCGGGCAACTCTCAAAACGCGAGCCGACTGAAAAAGAATTAAAGGATATCGAGTACGCTAAAAAAATTTTGCATGTAACTTTACCTTTATCATTCGGACAATCTATATGCGTGGCTGATGAGGCCGTTGTAGCTATCGAAGCTATGGAAGGCACGGATAAAATGATTCAACGCTCCGGGACTTTAATTAAGCGCGGTGTTTTAGTAAAAATGATGCGTAAAGACCAAGATATGCGTTACGACTTGCCGACCGTCGGAGTTAAAACTCTTGAGAATATGCACACTGCCGGGCTGACATGTCTTGCGATTGAAGCAGGAAAAACTTTGGTAATGGAGCCTGAAAAATTTTTCGCGCTCGCTGATAAATTTAATATCGCAATTAAGGGACTCTAAAAATTCTAAGAAAGTTAATGAATAATTTATGAAAAAATTAAAAATATTTATTGCTTTTATCTTTTTATTTGTATCAGTAAACATAACAGAAGCGGCTCGAAAAGTTATTCTTGACACGGACACAGCTTATCTTAACGATGATGCTTTTGCAATGTTTGTTCTTGCTCAGGCAGACAAAGCAGGAATGCTCGATTTTCTCGGCCTAACAACAGTAGGCGGGAATGTATTTGCGCCGGAAGCTACGACTGCAGCTCTGCGTCAGCTTGAACTGATAGAAAGAACAGATATTCTCGTATATCAGGGGACTGACGAACCTCTTGCTGGCTTCAGAAATATGCGCGAAGAAGCAAGGCTCTACGGAATCCCTAACTTTTGCGGAGCGTACTGGGATTTTGGTACTAATGATTTCGCAGATCTCTCTAAACGTTCAAAGCATTATCTTAACTTGAACAAAGAACCTCTTTTCGGTTATCCTGAAACAAGGGCAAAAGAGCTCCCTGCGTGGGATTTTATCATTGAAAGCGTGAAATCCAATCCCGGCGAAGTAACTATAATGGCTGTCGGTTCAGCGACTAATATTGCGCTCGCTCTTAAAAAATATCCCGCACTTGCAAAAGAAGCCGCAGAAATAATTTATATGGGCGGTGATATTGATATACCAGGTAATGCCACGCCCGCTGCAGAAATGAATTGGTTTTATGATCCTGATGCTATAAAGCTATGTCTTTCCGCAGGCTGGGAAAAACAGACTGTAGTGCCCGATGACCTCGCTCAAAGTATTCACTTGACTAAAGAATTTTATGACAGACTTGCTGAAAATAACACAAATTCCATAACAAAATTAATATTATCACATAAAAAAACTTTCGCAAACTCTGGTGCTGATTACGTATGGGACGTTGTAGTCCCTGTAATATTCTTGAAACCAGAATTAATCACTGACCTTCAAGAACGCTATATAACTGTCGATAACACGCCGGGCATAAATTCAGGGCGAGTTGTAACATGGAAGCAAAATTTGAACAACGACATGAAAACTGGAAAAGGTTTCCCCGAAGGTATTATGAAGGCTGATATTGTTATGGGAATAGATAAGTCGGCATTTTGGGATTTTTATATCAGTATGCTGACAAAATAATTTAGTAATATGAATGAAATTATGAAAAAAATTTTTGTTTCTTGCGGCGAAGTTTCTGGTGATATTTACGCCGGAGATTTTATTCGCGAAGTTTTGAAAATAGATCCGTCAATAAAAATTTCAGGAATGTTAGGCCCGAATGGCGAGAAAGCAGGCGGCGTTGTTAAATGGAGCTACGAAGAGTTGAAGCTAATGGGAATTTTAGAGATTATCCCGGCGTTGCCCAAAATTTTTAAGCTGAAGCGCGACATCACAAACGAAATTTTAAGCTCAAAGCCAGACGCTGTTGTTTTAATTGACAGCCCTGATTTTCATTTAATGCTCGCCAAGTCTTTGCGGAAAAAAAATTATTCAGGGAAGATTATTTGTCTTATAACCCCTACCGTATGGGCGTGGCGTGCAGGGCGAGTTAAAAATCTCAAACGTGATTTTGATTTATGTTTACCGCTATTTTATTTCGAGCATAAATTTTTAATTGAGCACGGAGTAAATTCAAAATGGAAAGCTCACCCATTAGTCAATGATTTAGAAGGCATAAAAATCTCTGAAGAATTTTCAACACGCTTTGGCAACGAAAAAATTATCGCTTTAATGCCTGGCTCGCGTCGTTACGATATTAATTTTCATCTTGAAATTTTAATCGGCGCAGCAAAATTATTGCGAGAAAAAAATTACTTGCCCGTTTTTTCGATTGCTCCGGGCTTGAGTAAAGATTTAGCGAACGAATTAAGAAATCGAGTTAAAGAATCAAATTTTGAATTTTGGGACGGTGAAGGCCGTGAATTAATGTTAGCGTCGCAGGCTGTCGCGGGTGTTTCCGGGACTGTTGCCGTTGAAGCAATGTTATTAAATCGCTTCATGGTAGTAGTTTATAATATGAAAAAAATTAATTACGCTATATTAAAACGACTTGTTCATGTTAAAAATATTTCCGTTCCGAATTTATTAACAGAGCACGAAGTTTATCCAGAATTATTATGCGAGAAGGCTACACCTGAAAAAATAGTTAGCGAGCTTGAAAATTATCTTAGTAATCCCGAACGAAAAAA
>JAFVEW010000207.1 GCA_017475805.1 Synergistaceae bacterium
CTTCATATTGATTATTTATACATAAATAAATGCGATATAAGTAAAACGTGTTGCAAAATTATCGAAAAATATATTAAACTACTCATGGCAAAAGACCATATCTTGCTTAATACCCTACAGGACATGAAGAAATTGACAAATTACAGCGAAAAGAAAAAACAGATTAACGCTTTACTTACAGAAGATGCAGAAGCGCGTATTTTTGAAATTATAAGCTATGCTGTCTTAAAAAAGCACTACAGCAATATAAAAGTATATTTCGGTTATAGTATTGATTCTATTAAAGAAGAAGAGCTGTGCCTTTTCAAAACTGGGCGAACAAATGCTAACGATGGCGGTATAGATTTTGTAATGCGCCCTATCGGTCGATTCTTCCAAGTAACAGAAGTAAATAATTATGATAAATACCTACTTGATATTGATAAGGTAATGCATTTTCCTGTTACTTTTGTTATAAAAACGCAATCTCCAAAAAAACAAGTCCTAAAAGAACTTAGTGATTACATCAAGAAACGTGCAAACGGAATGCGTATTATTGAAAGAAGATATAAAACAGCTATTGAAGAAATAATTACCATTAATGAACTAAAACGATTGATATATGACTTAAATAATGAAGATATTGATGAGATAATCAGAAATATTGATATTTACTATAAACTTGAGATGAACATAGATGTTATTATAGATTGATTACTGGAAGGCGGTTGAAGGATATTTCAGACTTGCCTTTAGATTTTGCTGTCTGATAAATAAAATGAATAAAATAAAAATCATCGGTGCAGGTTTAGCGGGTTGTGAAGCTGCGTGGCAAATTGCTAATCGCGGCTTCGCTGTCGAACGTTACGAAATGCGTCCGGCTCTTTTAACACCGGCTCACAAGACCGAAATGTTAGCTGAAATAGTTTGCTCAAATTCGCTTGGCTCTGAGAACAAAAATGAAAGAATTTCAGCGGCGGGAATTTTGAAAGAAGAATTAGAAATTTTTAACTCATTAATTCTCTCGTGCGCCTATGCCTCAAGAGTACCAGCAGGCGGTGCTTTGGCTGTAGACCGTGAAAAATTTTCAAGTCTCGTTACTGAAAAAATAATTTTACATAAAAATATTAAATTAATCAGAGAAGAAGTCAAAACACTCCTCACTTCTAATTTCTCATTCCTAACTATCGTAGCTTCTGAGCCTTTGACTATCATCTGCTTGAGGGGAAATTATGATAATAGATTTTTTAATTAAATTTTTGCGTTTTTTGCCTCATAGAGCCGCGTTATCATTCGGAAGATTTGCAGGACGTTTGGCGCATTTTATTTTATGGAAAAAAACAGACCGTTGTGAAGTCCGTTGTGTTAAAGCTCTCGGCATCGGTGTTACTACAGCTCGTGAAATTATAAAAAAATCTTTCGAGAATATGGGAATGTCGCTCGTTGAGTTTGTTCGTTCGCCTTTGATGATGAAGAATGTTAAAAAATTTGCAATTTTTGACGAGGCAAGCAAAAAAATTTTGACTGAAGCTCTATCTCGAGGACACGGAGCAATTTTAATGGTCTCTCATATGGACAACTGGGAATTAGCAGCGATGAGAGTCTCAAGCGAAGGTTTCCCGCTGCATGTTGTTTACACGCCTCAAAGCAATAAAGACGGCGATGATTTTATAAAAAAAATTAGAACTGAAGACGAAGGCATGATTTTAATTCCAAGTGAAGGTTTTGGAATGAGAGATATTTTCAGAACTCTGAGAGCTGGAGGGATTTTAGTTATTATGCAGGACTTAGACGCCCGTCGAGACGGAATAATTTTGAATTTTTTAGGATTACCTGCAAGCACTCACGACGGAACAGTGAAACTTTATCAAAAATTCAAATGTCCAATTATTCCTGTGCATTACACGAGAGACAAAAAAAATCCTGCGCTGCATTACGTTAAATTTACCGAAATTTTGAGCGACAGACTAGGCTTCGGAGAAGATTTGAAAACATCGCTTGAAATTTGCAACGGCGTCATCGAAGAATGGATAAAGGAGACTCCTGAACAATGGTTTTGGATAATGGATCGCTGGCAATACACGTTAGGGAAAAATTAGGAATTAGGAGTTAGGAATTAGGAATGAAAAAAATAAATAAAAACACTTCTAACTCTTCACCTCTAACCCCTCACTGTTTAGCCTTTGATCCAGGACGTGATAAAACAGGCTTCGCGTTAGTTGATTTCGACGGAGAATTAATTTTTTCAGGAATCTTTCCTTCGAGTGAACGCAAAAAATTTTTTGACGCCTTATTAAACGCTAAAAATCTCGGCGAATTTATAATCGAAAATCCCGGTAGTTTTTCAAATTTTTCAGATTTAATTTCGCAAATAAAATTTATTGCGATAGGCAACGGAACTCACAGCAAAGAATTTCAGAAAGCCGCGAGTGTTTTGCCGTTTGAAATTAAAATCGTCGACGAACGAAACACGACCCTTGAAGCTCGAAATTTATATTGGAAGTTACATAAGCCGGATTTTTTTACGCGACTTTTACCTAAAGGTTTAAGAGTGCCGCCGCGAGTTCTTGACGATTTAGCAGCATTTGCCATAGCACTAAAAGCCATTAGCAATTAGAAATTAGGAACGAGCGTTATTTATTTCCTACTTCCTAACTCCTAATTCCTACTTGCTTTTTTATCTCCAACAGTCATAAACAAAAGCAGGCGGAATATTAAAAGCTACCCATCTTGTTTTTATATGCGAAAATTTTTTCTTTAAGACGTGTTTCATTATCGAAGAATATTGATAAGCTACGAAATGTCCGCCGGGCTTTAATGATTTTAATACAGCGTCCAAAATTCTCACTGTCATTTTTGGCGGTAAAACTGTGAACGGTAAACTCGAAATTACGAAATCTAATTTTTCAATTCCGTTTTCTTTCATGTAATTATAAAGTTCTTGAGCATCGCTATGAAGTGTTAAGCCTTTATGTTCGGGATGTTCGTCGCGGATTAATTTTTGCAAAGCCGAGTCAATCTCAAAGACCATAATCTTTGCATCAGGCTTGGCGCGTTTGACAATCTCGCGTGTAAAAACTCCTGTTCCTGCTCCAAGCTCGGCTATAAAATTCGCGTTCTTCCAATCGACACGGTCAAGCATTGCCTTAGTCAAAAATTTTGAACTCGGAGCGACGCTGCCTATTCTTCGCGGCGAAGAGGCGAAACGTTTTAGAAATGTAAAGCTCTCTTTGAAACGCAATTAAATTATTCCCTTCTTATTGTGCTATCATTAATTTTAATTATAAATTATACAGGGAGATAAAAATTTCATGGGCGAAAATAAAAAAAGACTTGTAGTTCTTACGGGTGCTGGCATAAGTGCGGAAAGCGGCTTCAAAACTTTTAGAGACTCCGGCGGCCTTTGGGAGACTTACAGCGTCGAGGACGTTGCGAGTATTGAAGGGTGGTATCGAAATCCAAAGTTAGTTACGGATTTTTATAACGATTTAAGAACTCAGCTTGAAAAAGCCCAGCCTAACGACGGCCATAAAATTTTAGCTGAACTTGAAAAATATTTTGACGTTCAAATAATAACTCAAAACGTAGATAATCTTCACGAACGAGCAGGCAGCACGAACGTTTTACATCTTCACGGACTTTTGACGCAGGCGCGCCCCGTTAATAACGAAAATAAAATTATAGATATAGGCTACAGAGCTATGGCTTACGACGAAAAAAATTCCGACGGCGAATTAATGCGGCCTCATATAGTTTGGTTCGGCGAGGCTGTTCCTGCAATTACGGAAGCGTCAAGACTTGTTCGCAGTGCTGATATTTTCGCGGTTATAGGTTCGTCTCTTGTCGTTTATCCTGCGGCGGGACTTGTGAATGATTTGCGCAGCGGAACGAAATCATTTTTAATTGACCCTGCTGAAGTTCAAGTTCCAAGCTGGCTGAATTTTAGAGTAATTAAAGAAATTGCCTCAAAAGGCACTGCAATAATGAGAGAAGAATTATTAAATTCTTGAAGGTGAAAATTTAATGACAGCGACAACGATAACACAGGCACAAAAAAAGCTCCCTCAACTTGTTGAGAGTGTCAATTTCGACAACGTGCCGATAATTATCGTGAATGAAAATGACGACACAAAAAACGCCGTTCTTATTTCCGAAGATGATTGGAACTCGTTGCAGGAGACGATGTATTTATATTCTATTCCCGGTTTAGTTGAAAGTATTTTAGATGCTAATAAAAAATCTGAAGGAGGAAAGTGAATGCCAGCGACAACAATAAAACAAGCACAAAAAAATCTCGCAGGTCTCATCGAGAGCATTAATCTTGGCAGTGAACCTATAATAATTGTCAATGAAGAGGACGATACAAAAAACGCCGTTCTTATCTCCGAAGAAGAATTGAATTCGTTGCGGGAAACTTTATATTTATATTCCATTCCAGGTTTAGTTAAAAGCATTTTAGAAGCTGACAAAGAACCTCTTTCAGAGTGTACGCCTTATGATCCTAATGAGGAATGGTAGAAATGTATCTCGTAAAATTCACAAAGCGTGCTGAAAAAGATAAGAAATTACTTAAAGCAGCAAAACTCGAGAAACAGACAAAAAAATTATTAGATATTCTCGTCATTAATCCAGAATGTGGTCGCATTATGAATAAAAATCTAAAGGAGGAAAAATTTTTATAATGGCCTTTTCAAAATGTAAAGACGTTCCTGAAGTTCAAGAAGCTGTAGCAAAACTTGAAACTTCAGCGCGAAAATATTATCAGTTAATCGAATCAGGCACCAGTGAAGACAGAACTGCGGCTCAAAAAGTTTGGCAGGAAATGGCTCCGTCATACTGGGAAATTCTTTTTGCTCTCGTTGATGCTAATACTAAAAGTGCTCCGGCACAGCTTAATTTTGACTATGAAGAAAGATTATTCATAGATTTAGGCTGTATTCCTGAAATTTTGCCGCTGAATAAAAACTTTGACGCTAAAAAACTTTTCGCTGAAAAATGCACGCCTGATGTTCTTCCGGTCATGACTTTTTCAGACTATATCGCCGAATGTTGGGCAAATATCAACGGCAATCCTGCGCCTGTTCCGTCAATCGGAATGTCATTGAATGAAAGATTTAAGGGAATGAGCGAGATATTAGCAAGAGTTCAAAGCGAACGCAATCAATTTTTCACGAAAATTGCTTCTGAATATCCGTCAAAAATCAGCATTAAGCAGACGCTTGATATAATGACTGAATTTTTAATCCCGGCAATGAAAGTTATTATGCGCGTGCCGGAATATCGCGAAGGTGATGAAGCCTTGCGTCAAAAACTCGCCCAGCAGCGAAAAGCCTATCTCGATGCAGAGAATGCCGCTTTGCTTTTAGTTTCGTCGGCTCAAAAAAACACGGAAAAGCCTTTGCCTATGAAAGAATATGAAAAGTTTTTGATGATTCATAATGATACCAGAGTTTTGGCGAAAAAAATTCTCTATACTCAGATGGACGAAGTAAAAATCGCCCGCAATGCCAAGAAAATCATAGATAACTGCGCGGAAATGACTCCTCAAATGAGACGCGGCGAACTCAAAGCCATGCTCGTTAAAAAACGTGAGCATTTATTAGTACCTGCGAAAAATGCCCGTGCTGACGCTTCATTTTTATGCAAGCCTGACTCAACGCCTGTCGATTACGCTAAAGATTACGAAATGTTTATGCACTATGATTCCTGCGACATGGATATGTTCAGCGTTCCAAGAGTCAGAATGTACGGGATTCCGCGAGTGATTTTTATTCCTGGTCAAGGGCTTGGCACTTACGACTGGTCGGATCACACGTTTTTAATTCCTTCTTTCCCGACAAGCAAAGAAGGTCAATCCGTAGCTTATGCTCTCGGAACTTTCAGATGGGACGCTGACGAAGACAGAAAAGTCAGAACTCCTTACGAAGGCATCAAAGAGAACAAGAAAAAATCTGTTCTTGCTATGGCTGCTTCTTTCTATAAAGATTATTCAATCTGGATGACTAAAGAAAGACTCGGCTATAGGATAATGCCGCGCGAGACTCATAAAGTTTTCTCGTATTTTACTGCTCCGAAAAACGATGAGTAAATAAAAATTTTTATTTTTTAAGCAATGCCGATTAATATTCCCGGTGATTTACCGGCGGTTAATGTTCTTGAACGCGAAAATATTTTCGTGATGACTCGAAGGCGGGCAATGTCGCAGGATATTCGTCCGCTTAGAATTTTGATTTTGAATTTAATGCCCACGAAGATAACGACTGAAACTCAATTAGCGCGGCTTTTGGGCAACACGCCTCTTCAAGTTGAAATAGATTTATTAACTATGAGCGGCCGGACTCCTAAAAATACTCCGATTGAGCATATGTTAGCGTTCTATAAAACTTTTGACAGCGTTAAAAATGATTTTTTTGACGGCATGATAATTACGGGTGCGCCTGTTGAACAGATGCCTTTTGAGGGTGTAGCTTACTGGAACGAACTTTGCGACATTATGGAATGGTCAAAAAGCCACGTTCACAGCACTTTCCATATTTGTTGGGGAGCGCAGGCCGGACTTTTTTATCATTACGGAGTTCCTAAAATTCACTTGCCTAAAAAATTATTCGGAGTTTTTCGTCATAAAGTTGTCCGTAAAAGTTCAATTTTATTTCGCGGCTTTGACGATGTTTTCATGGTTCCGCATTCAAGGCATACGACCGTAATGAAACATGATATTCAAAAAGTCCCGGCTTTGAAAATTTTAGCTGAGAGCGACGAGGCAGGAATTTATGTAGTCTCGACTAATGAAGGCCGGCAAATTTTCGTGCTTGGCCATTCAGAATATGACCCTGAGACGCTTGCTCTTGAATATTGGCGCGATAAAAAACAAGGTCTTCCGATTCAAGTTCCTTGCAATTATTTCCCTGACGACGACGACTCAAAAGCTCCTGTCTGCACGTGGAGATCGAGCGCGAATTTATTATATTCAAATTGGCTGAATTATTTTGTCTATCAAGAAACGCCTTTTGACGCACGAGAAATTAAATCCATAGATTAAAATTAAAAAATAAAAATAA
>JAFVEW010000208.1 GCA_017475805.1 Synergistaceae bacterium
ATAAAAAGTTATAAAGATACTCAACTTTTATTTTCCATTCCTCATTCATCGCGTTCGCTTTCACGATGTTCTGCTACTAACGTTTGGTGTAACGCTCCAGAGTCTTTAATTCCCGACTAACGAATCGGTACATATTAGCTAAATCCTGTTTATTGATTTGATGCTAATTTTTCAAGTCCATAATGAAATAAATTCAAACTGGCGTTAAAATCTCGATTTATCACAGTCCCGCAATGTTCGCATTTATATACTCTGTCGGACAGTTTTAAATCGTCTTTTTTATGTCCGCATATTGAGCATATTTTACTTGACGCATAAAATTTGTCAGCTGTAATAAAACTTATGCCGCTCCATTCGCATTTATACTGCATAATCCTGCAAAACTCCGCAAGTTTCTGCTCCTGCACGGCCTTTGCCAGATGTCTATTCTTCATCATGCCTCTTACATTCAAGTCTTCAAGAACTATAAAGCTTGGCTCTCGCTTTATTATCTCCGTTGTGACTTGATGAATGTAATTAGTCCTGATATTCATTAGTCTATGACTTACTTTTAAAAGCTGCTTCTCGCTTTTTATAATATTACGTGTTTTCTGATAACTTTCTCCTTTCTTATTTTTATTATATTTTCGTGAGATTTTGCGCTGTAACCTGCGCAATTTTTTCTTGAGCCGTCTCACTCGGCTTTTCTTGTTAATATTTTTGTAAACATGCCCCGAGCTGCACACAGCTAAATCTTTAACTCCTAAATCAATTCCAACGCCTTGGCTTGTTAATTCTTTAGGCTGCACATCTTCAACTTCAATTCCTAAAGTTAAAAACCAGTTCAGTCCGTCAAAAGAAATACGCGGATTAAAATATTTCGCGTTCAACGGTATTCTTTCAGGCTCTGCAAGTCTGAACCAGTTAGCCGTCTGTCTTGCTCGTCTTTTACTTAACGCGATATTTTCAAGTTTTACATGTGTTTTAGTAACTTGAATTTTCTCAGTATCAACATAAAAACTCGGCCTATTGCGTCTGCGGCTTTTATATCTTGGGAACTGCGCCAGCTTATCAAAGAATTTTTTATAAGCATTCACAGCGTCTTTTATCGCTTGCTTGCAAACATTATTGCTTATCGTATAAAGCCAAAGATTTTTAGGCTCTTGCTTAAACTGGGTAAAACGTTTACGAAGCTCATTATCTGAAAGGAATTTACCGCCAGCCTCGTAATTTTTCTTTTCTTCCTCTAACGCCCAGTTATAAGCAAAACGTGCCGTTCCAGCGAACTGGAATAAACGAGTTTCTTGTTTGTTATTAGGAATTATCATAACGCGTATTGTCTTTATCATGGCCTTGCCTCCTTTCATAATTATTATACAGGGGCAAGTTATAAAAACAATAATGTTTTTATAATATTTTATAATTTTTTATTAACTGTTAGCAAGCCCCCAAAGTCGTTAAATTAACGCTTAAGCCGTCTATTTTAATTAATTTTTCATTTAGCATTTCTGCCAAAACCGTATCAACTATCTTTTTATTAAGATTATAATGCTTACAAAAGTTATCTACAGTAAAC
>JAFVEW010000209.1 GCA_017475805.1 Synergistaceae bacterium
CCCATGTGGAAGTAAGAAAAAACAGTTAGGAGTGAGGAGTTAGGAATTAGGAATGAAAAATTTTAATTCCTGACTTTATCACTTAATTTTTTAACGAAGGGAATTTTTTTAATATGGCTGAAGCAACAACTACAGCAGTATCGCCGTGCGGTGGTGCAGCTCCTTCAGGTTCAGGCGGAGCAGCCGGGACAGGAGCAGAAGGCGCAGCGCAGGGCGGACTTATGGGAATGTTTTTCCCGTTAATAATATTCGTTCTGATTTTCTATTTCTTCATTATCAGACCTCAAAGAAAACGCGATAAACAACATAATAATATGATTGCGGGCATAACTCGCGGCGATCAAATCGTAACGATCGGCGGCTTCTTAGGAACAGTCCGTGAAGTTCGCGATGATACTTTCCAAATTGAAATTGCCGAAGGAGTCCGCGTAAGAATTTTGAAATCAGCTGTCCAAACTAAACGCGCAGCAGCTTCAAATGAAAATAATCAGGGGGCAGCATCTTAATATGAATCGTAATGACAAATTACGCCTCTTAATAGTCTTTGTCGTAGTTGTAGGGGCGTTAGTTTTTGCGTGGCTCGAAAAGGACGGACTTAATTTAGGTCTTGACCTTAAAGGCGGCGCACATATAGTTTTGCAGGCAAAGGACACTCCCGAAAATCCTTTGCGTGAAGATAGTATCGACAGATTATTGGCAGTTTTGCGAAATCGTATTGACCAGTACGGAGTCGCCGAGCCTATCATTCAAAAAAGCGGCACAGATAGAATTATCGTTGACCTTCCGGGCATTCAAGACCCTGCAGCGGCTCTTGAGTTAATCGGGCGTACTGCTCAAATGGATTTCCGCGAAGTCATTGACTCAACGGGAAGGAATCTTCCGCTTGAACCTCAGCGAAGAAATTATGACAGCGATATTCAATTTGTAGAAGCTCAGGAACGTTGGAAAAATGAAGTCGCAAGACTCAGCAACGCAAGCGCGGATTTAGTAGCTCGTTCAGCTTCAAATCCTGGCTCAATCGTTGTTCCAGGCGAAGAAGCAGGAACTTTCTATTTATTAGGGCCTGTAGTTCTTTCCGGAAAAGATTTAATCAACGCTGAAATGAATCCCGACAGCTTAGGACGCATGGGAGTTTCTCTCGAATTTAATTCCGAAGGTTCAAGATTATTTGAAGAAGCTACAGCGCGAATGATCGGCAAGCAATTAGCTATCGTTCTTGATAACGTTGTAATTTCTGCTCCTGTTGTTCAGGATAGGATCGCCGGAGGACGCGCTCAAATTACAGGACGTTTCACTAATGACGAAGCAAGCCGCCTCGCTATTATGCTTAAGGCCGGAGCTTTGCCTGTCGCTGTAGAAATCGCTGAAAATAGATCCGTCGGTCCGAGCTTAGGAGCTGACTCAATCCGTCAGGGACTTCAAGCAGGTTTATTCGGTGCGGCTATGGTCTTAGTGTTTATGTTGCTTTTCTATCAGTTCAGAGGACTTGCGGCGGATTTAGCATTAGCCGTTACGATTTTGTTAATCTTTGCGGGCTTAATCGCCTTCAATGCGACATTGACTCTTCCCGGCATCGCTGGAATTATTTTAACTTTGGGAATGGCCGTCGATGGAAACGTTTTAATCTATGAAAGAATCAGAGAAGAACGTAACACAGGCAAAACTCCTATGGCAGCACTTGACGCAGGATTTAGAAAAGCTCTCGTAACGATTTTAGACAGTAACATCACAACTTTAATCGCGGCGTTAGTTTTGTTCTATTTCGGCTCAGGTTCAGTTCGCGGCTTCGGCGTAACTCTTTCAGTTGGACTTGTCGCGAGCGTTTTCGCTAACGTTGTAGTAACACGCGCAATTTTGCAATTATTCGTCAAGCGCGGAAAGGAGATTGTAAAGAGATGAGCATGTTGAACTTAAATTTTGATTTCATGAAAATTAGAAAACTCGCTCTTACTATCAGCCTTGTGCTTGTCATTACGAGCGTAGTTTTGTTATTAACTCGCGGCCTTAACTTAGGAATTGATTTCACGGGCGGTAATGTCATTCAGCTTGAATTTGAAAATCGTCCTGAAGTCGCCAACGTTCGTGAAGTAATTTCGAGTATTGTCGCTAAAGGTGCAATGATTCAGAATTTCGGCGAGAAAGGAATTATTATCCGCACAAACGAAGACACTGAAGAAAGCCGTGAAGCTGTCGTTAAGGCTTTAACCGCTAAATATTCAGACGCAAAAGTAACAGGCTTTGAGAAAGTCGGACCTGTTGTCGGCGGTGAGTTAAGACGTCAAGCTATCATAGGCGTTACAATTGCTTTAATTGCGATTTTGATTTACATCACGCTCAGATTCCAGTTTAGATTTGCTGTAGTAAGCGTAGTGCCGTTAGTTCATGACGTTTTAATCGCGCTTGGATTTTTCAGCATTACTCAAATGGAAATAAGCTCGTCATTCATTGCAGCAATTTTAACGATTGTCGGTTATTCGCTGAACAACACGATTATAATTTTAGACAGAGTTCGCGAAAATTGGGGCAGCCTTTCTAAAAAAGGCATCGTTAATCTCGTCAACGAATCTTTGAATCAGACTTTAGGCCGTACCATTAACACGACTTTAACGACTTTGTTCCCTGTTCTTGCTCTTTGTGTATGGGGCGGACCTGTGCTTGCGGCGTTCAGCTATGCTATGTTAGTCGGCATCATCGCAGGAACTTGGAGTTCAATGTTCGTAGCTACAGGATTGCTTTGCGAATGGCAAGGGAAAAAATAATTAGAAACAAAAAACTCACTAACTTCTAAAATTCTAAAAAATTTAATAAGCCGGGAGTAAAAATAAAAATGCTCTCGGTTTTGTTTTATTTATAAATAATTATTTTTTATGGCATAATATAAAAAATTCCAGTTTTATTTTTTTAGAGAGGGATTCTTACATCAAAATGTTCACAGGGAAAAAAATTGCAGTTCTTTGCGGAGGAGACGGCCGAGAACGCGAAGTTTCATTGAGAAGCGGCGCGGCTGTTGCTGATGCTTTGAACGAAGCAGGCTTTAATGCCTCTATGATAGATTTGAAATCGATGAATGAAATCGATGAAGTTAAAGATTTTGAAGGAGTCTTCATTGCCATGCACGGCGATTGGGGCGAAGGCGGAGTCCTGCAAGCAAAGCTCGAAGCTATGAAAATTCCTTTCACCGGTTCAGGCTCAAAGGCAAGTGCGCTCGCTATGGACAAAATAAAAGCCTGCGAACTTTTCAAAAATAACGGTATAAAAATTCCTGACGGCCTCGTATGGTCAAATTTGGAAAAAAATCCTGAAGAAATAATTTCAAAATTAGGCCGCGAAATTGTCGTGAAGCCAAGCGCAGGCGGTAGCACCGTAGGAATTACTATATTGAAAGACGCAACGAAAGAAAATTTAATCGAAGCCGTTAAAAATGCTCAAGAAAGTTACGAAGGCGAAGTCTTAATTGAAAAATATATTGGAGGCCGCGAAATCACTGCAGCAGTTTGGGAGCGCAACGGGAAAATTGAAGCCTTGCCGTTAATTGAGATAGTTCCGCATCAAGGTTTTTATGACTACAAAAATAAATATACTAAAGGCGCAACAGAATATATCGTTCCTGCAAAGATAGATGAAAAAAACGCGAAAATAATTTCAGATATGGCCGTCAAAGCTCATGAAGTCTTAGGGTGTTCGGGATATAGCCGCGCAGATTTTAGACTTTCAAAAGACGGTGCTTATATTTTAGAAGTCAACACAGCTCCGGGAATGACAGCGACAAGTCTTGTGCCAAAGGCAGCCGCTGCGGTCGGTGTTTCAATGCCCGAGTTCGTGAAGATTATTTTACAAATGGCAAAATTTTAATTTTTTAAGGAGGAGTTTTCGCAATGAAAATGACATTTCGCTGGTACGGAAGCAAAGCCGACCCAATCCCTTTGAAGTATGTTAAGCAAATTCCCGGCATGACCGGCTTAATGGGACTGCTTGATAAAGCCGCCGGAGTCGTTTGGGAAGAAGACGAGATTAAAGCACTCGTTGATGAAGTCCACGCAGAGGGTCTCGAGCTTGAAGTTATCGAGAGCGTCAACGTTCATGAAGACATCAAAATGGGCTTGCCTTCACGCGACGAATACATCGAAAATTATATTAAATGTATTCGCAACTTGGCAAAATACGGAGTCAAAGTCATCATCTATAACTTCATGCCCGTTTTCGACTGGCTCAGAACAGACTTAGCCCGCGTAATTCCTGAAGACGGCTCGAACAGTCTTTATTTTGACGAAAAAGATTTAGGCGCTATGGGTCCTCTCGAAATCGTCAAAAAGACAGCAGAAGAATCTCACGGCTTCACTCTTCCCGGCTGGGAACCTGAAAGACTCGCTTTGCTTGAAAAAACTTTGAAGCAGTACGAAGGAATAACACCCGACATCTTACGCAAAAATTATAAATATTTCCTTGATGCCGTTATTCCTGTCTGTGAAGAAGTCGGCGTTAGAATGGCCTGCCACCCTGATGACCCTGCTTGGCCGATTTTCGGACTTCCGAGAATTGCTCACAGTCAAGACGACTACGACAAAATTATTAAACTTCATGACTCTCCGGCCAATACCGTATGCCTTTGCACAGGTTCATTCGGCTCAAATCCTGATAACGATGTTCCCGCCGTTATCCGTCATTTCGGCAGCATGAACAGAATCGGAGCAATGCACGTCCGTAACGTTAAATTTTTAGGCCATCATCATTTCAGAGAAGCCGCGCACTTGTCATCAACGGGCGATTTAGATATGTACGCGATCATGAAGGCAATTTATGACACATGCCCGGATACTTACGTAAGGCCGGATCATGGCCGCATGATTTGGGAAGAAGCCGACGGAAAAAGAGACGCTCGTCCCGGTTACGGACTTTATGACAGAGCTTTAGGCGCGGCTTATATCAACGGCCTTTGGGAAGCAATCGAAAAAGGAGAAAAGAAATAATGAAGTTAAGTTTCAACGGTATTCAAGATAAAAATTCATGGGAGAAAATCGGCGTAGCTCTCCCTAAATACGACTGGAAAAAAATGTGCGCTGCCACTGAAAGCAAGCCTATTTGGATTCACTTTGGCGCAGGAAATATTTTCAGAGGTTTTATCGCTGGCCTTCAGAATAAATTGCTCAATGAAAATCTTGCTGACAGAGGCATTATCGCAGCTGAAACTTTCGACTATGAAATCATCGATAAAATTTACGAGCCTCACGACAGTATGACTTTAATGGTCAGCTTAAAGCCCGACGGAACGACTGATAAAGAAGTTATCGCGTCAATCGCTAAAGGCATCAAAGCCAATAGTAGCAGCGAAAAAGACTGGGCAGAGCTTAAAAAAATTTTCGTTAATCCTTCGCTTCAAATGGTCAGCTACACAATCACTGAAAAAGGTTATGCCTTGCGCGACATGAAAGGCGAATTAATGCCCGTAGTCGTTGAAGATTTTAAGAACGGTCCTGACGCCCCTAAGCACGCTATGAGTATTACTGCGGCTTTGTTATTAGAAAGATTCAGAGCCGACGCTACACCGATTGCTGTCGTTAGCATGGATAACTGCAGCCACAACGGCGAAAAATTACGCGCAAGTATCCTCGAAGTTGCAAAAGAATGGGAGAAAAATTCTTTTGTTGATAAAGAGTTTATCGCTTGGCTTTCTGATGAGACTCAAGTCAGCTTCCCGTGGTCAATGATTGATAAAATCACTCCGCGCCCTGCTGACTCGGTTAAGGACGAATTAATTTCTCTCGGCGTTGAAGAAATGGAACCCGTAATTACCTCAAGACATACTTACATAGCTCCGTTTGTCAATGCTGAAGTTCCGCAGTATTTAGTCATTGAAGACAGATTCCCGAACGGAAGACCAGCTCTCGAAAAAGCCGGAGTCTATATGACCGACCGCGACACAGTTAATAAAACCGAGCGAATGAAAGTTACAACTTGCCTTAACCCGTTACACACAGGTCTTGCTGTCTTCGGCTGTATGCTTGGCTATCAGAAAATCGCAGACGAAATGAAAGACTCTGATTTAGTATCTCTCGTCAAAAAAATCGGCTATGTTGAAGGCTTACCCGTCGTTACGAATCCGGGAATTTTAGACCCGAAGGCTTTTATTGATGAAGTTATCGAGCAGAGGCTTCCGAATCCTTTCATGCCTGACACTCCGCAAAGAATCGCAACTGACACGAGCCAAAAAATTCCTGTACGCTTCGGCGAAACTCTCAAGAGTTATAAGGCCGATCCGAAACTTGACGCTAAGTCATTAAAAGCTATCCCGCTTGCTTTGGCTGCGTGGCTTAGATATTTGCTTGCTCTCGATGACAACGGCAAAGCTATTGAAGTCAGCACTGACCCTATGCTTGAGCAACTTCAGGGCGCGTTAAAATCCGTAAAATTCGGACAGCCCGACACAGCAGACGGAGTCTTAAAGCCGATTTTAAGCAACGCTAATATTTTTGGTGTTGACCTTTACGAAATCGGGCTCGCCGCGAAAGTCGAAGAAATTTTCAAGTTCATGCTCACGGCTGGAAATGTCAGAGCGGCTTTGAAAAAATATATGTAAAAATTTTTAACCGTCGTTTATTAATTTAAGCGGCGGTTTTTTTATTTTTGAGGGAGGATTTTATAGAAATGGCATTATTCGCGCAGGATAAAAACTTAGCTATGGAACTTGTCCGTTCTGCTGAAGCTGCCGTAATGGCTTCGGGACGCTGGTTCGGTCTGGGCGACAAAAATGAAGTTGACCGCGCTGCAGTCGAAGCTATGCGTTACGTTCTTCACGGTGTCGATATGAAAGGCGTTGTAGTAATCGGCGAAGGCGAAAAGGATGAAGCTCCGATGTTATTCAACGGCGAAGAAGTCGGAACAGGTCAAGGCCCTGAAATGGATATTGCCGTTGATCCTATCGACGGAACAAGATTAATGGCTCAAGGCCAAGACGGTGCTATCAGCGTAATCGCGGCAGCTCCGAGAGGCTCAATGTTCAGCCCTGATAATTTATTTTATCTTAACAAAATCGTAACAGGCCCGGAAGCAGCAGGTTATATTGATATTCAAGCTCCCGTTGAGTTCAATGTAAGAATCGTCGCAAAAGCTAAGGGCAAAGCTATTCATGAAACTACGGTCGTTATGTTAGACAGACCGAGAAACCGTGAAATTTTAGAAAAAGTCCGCGCTATGGGTGCCCGTATAAGATTAATCGGAGACGGCGACGTAGCAGGCGCGTTGATGACCTCATTGCCGGGACGCGAGACAGCTGACTTATTGTTAGGCATCGGCGGCTCACCTGAAGCAGTCATAACGGCTTGCGCTATGAAATGTTTAGGCGCAAATATGCAGTGTCAGCCATATTTCAGGAACGAAGAAGACGAAGCAAAAGCTAAAGAGCGCGGCTTAACTCAAGATACGATTTTGACGATTGACGATTTAGTAAAGAGCGATAATGTTTTCTTTGCGGCGGCAGGCGGCTCGGACGGTGATTTATTAAGAGGCGTTCACTATCATGGAGCACATATCGCTACAAATTCTCTTTGCATGAGAAGCAGCTCCGGCACTATTAGATTTATTGACGCTCTTCACTCGCAGAAGAAATTAGCAGAAATGGGCGGCAATATTGCCTACGATCCTAACGTCAAAGAGGAGCTGGGCTTATAAATAATTAGGAATTAGGAGTTAGGAAGCAGGAAGTAAAAAAATTTCTCTCTTAGCTCCTAATAAAATTTTTATAAAAATTCAGGAGTGAAAAATTAATATGAATTTAATCGGCGCACTTACAGAATGGCTCGTGAATACTATAGGCAGCATGGGCTACACTGGAATAATCTCGCTGATGTTTCTTGAGTCATCTTTCTTTCCGTTTCCAAGTGAAGTCGTTATGCCGCCTGCAGGCTATCTCGCATGGAAGGGCGAAATGTCTTTGTCGCTCGTCTTAATTTCTGGAATAGCCGGAAGCCTTTTAGGTGCGCTGTTTAATTACTGGGTCGCTGTGAAATTAGGGCGGCCTTTTTTGCTTCGTTACGGAAAATATTTTTTCGTTTCGACTGAGTCTATCGAAAAAGCCGACGAATTTTTTTCTAAGCATGGCCACGTCAGCACGCTTGTTGGAAGATTATTGCCTGTAATTCGTCAATATATTTCGCTTCCCGCAGGGATTGCCCGAATGCCAATGAAAACTTTTATGTTATTTACGACTATCGGCGCAGGTTCGTGGGTATGTGTTTTAACTTTTGCAGGTTATTTACTCGGTGAACATCAAGATTTATTGAAAGAATATTTACATGTTATAACGCTCGGCTGTATCGCGATAGCTTTAATAATCGGCGGCGGCTATTATTTATTCTTAAAGAGGCGTAAAAAATCATGAGCGGAGTTTTAGGCGTAACTCTGCGAGGAATGGAAGCTCTGCCTGTTGAGGTTGAAGTCGAAATCACGGGCGGACTTTTTGCTATTTCAATAGTTGGAATGCCTGACGTTGCAGTTCGAGAATCAAAAGAAAGAGTCCGGGCCGCTCTGCGTTCTTTAGGCTTGACGCTTAAGGGGCGAATTTCTGTTAATCTTGCTCCTGCTGACATTCCTAAAGAAGGTGCGCTTTTAGATTTGCCGATAGCTCTTGGAATGATGAAGGCCGCAGGAACTCTCTCGAATTTTCCTAAAGGTTTATATATGGGCGAGCTTGCTCTTGACGGGCGATTAAGACGCGTTAGAGGAGCTGTACCCGCCGCGTTTTTAGCAAGAAAATTAAATTTGCCGCTTTATGTTCCGAATGAAAACGCTGAAGAAGTCGCTTTAGTTCAAGGTGTCGAAGCATATTGCGCCGATAGTCTTACAGAACTTGCAATGATGTTGACGGGAGCTGAAGAGCCTCGTCCTGTTCCGCCTGCTTATATTCCTGATGTAAATTCTTTAACTGCAGACCCCGATTTTGCGGACATTAAAGGCCAAGCGGCTGCTCGTCGTGCTGCAGAAATTGCTGCTGCTGGTCATCATAATTTGCTTTTAGTCGGCTCGCCTGGTAGCGGAAAAACTTTAATCGCTAAGGCTATAGCAGGAATTTTGCCGCCGTTGACTGACGAAGAATTAGTCGAGACTCTTTTAGTCCGCAGTACTTTAGGAATGGATACGAAGCCGACCCGCGAACGGCCTTTTAGGACTGTTCATTTTACAGCAAGCACTGTTTCAATTTGCGGAGGCGGAAATAATTTAAGACCCGGCGAAGTTTCTTTAGCTCATCGAGGCGTTTTATTTTTAGACGAGTATACTGAATTTAGACGCGATTTAACTGAAAGTCTCCGTGCTCCGATTGAAGACGGAGTTGTAAGCGTCAGCAGAGCCGCCGGGACTGTTCAATATCCGTCGCGGGTTTTATTAGTCTTAGCGGCTAATCCGTGTGCTTGCGGTTATTTCGGCGATCCTACGATGCAGTGTAAATGTTCGGCTCTTGATATTGAAAGATACAAGCGCAAACTTTCAGGCCCTATCATGGATAGAATTGATTTACAAATTCATGTGCCGAGATTAACTCCCGAAGAATTATTATCGTTCACAAATAAAGATAATCCGCCGGAGTCAAGCGCGGTAATCCGTGAGAGAGTTGTTAAAGCCCGGAAAATTCAACAGGAACGTTGGCGCGAATATAATTTAGTTTGTAACGCTGAATTGCCGGAGAAATTAGTTAAACGCTGCTTGATTTTAAGCGAGGACTCAAGAAATTATTTAGCTATGATGGCCGCGAAATTAAATCTATCGGGACGAGGTTTAAGCCGTGTCTTAAAAGTCTCCCGAACGATTGCAGACTTAGCAGGCGAAGAAGAAATTTCAAAAAGACACTTAGCTGAAGCCTTGATGTATCGTCAGCAAAGTAATTGAGAATTTAGGATATTTTAAGCTAAAAAATAAAGCCGTCTTGTTTTGAGACGACTTTTTTATTTTGCTCTGTTGTTTTTCATTCGGTGTGAACGCACTATTCGCACCATGCGGACACGTATTA
>JAFVEW010000210.1 GCA_017475805.1 Synergistaceae bacterium
CGTGCAGATTATTTACACGGAATAAATTTAACTCGGCTTTATACAAAATTAGCTGAGATAAACGGTTACAGCGGTAAGCCTCTTAAAATTGGCAGAGTTAAAACTCCTGTTACTGCTCTCGTAGTGAGGCGTGATGAAGAAATTAAATCGTTCACTTCAAAGCCTTTCTGGGTTATTCAGGCTGATGTTAATGTAAAAAGCGGAACATTCAAGGCTTTATGGAAGCCTAAAGATGAGCAGAACGGTCTTGACGAAGAAAAAAGGCTTATAGATAAAGCTGTTGCAGAAACTCTTGCAAACAAATTAACAGGAAAATCCTCAACAATTACAAAATACGAGAGTAAAAAGCAGTCTTCAAAGCCTCCTGTAGGCTATTCGCTTCCGAAATTGCAAATGCTTGTATCTAAAAAATATGACATCTCTCCGGCTAAAACTCTTGAAATTTGTCAAAAACTCTATGAGCAGGGCATTTTAACTTATCCGCGCTCCGACTGTGAATTTTTGCCTGAAGCACATCAGGACGAAGCTGAAAAAGTTTTTGGTGTAATTGAAAAATTATCTGCTGTAAAAATTCATGAAAACGTAGATAAAGACCGTAAAACTCCAGTCTTTAACACTAAAAAAGTTGAAGAACATCACGCGATTATCCCGTCTGCTTCTTGCAAAATCTCTAAACAACTTGAAAAAGACGAGGCTTTAATTTTTGAACTTGTCGCAAAGCGTTATATTTCGTTCTTTATGCCTGACTTTGAATTTTTACAAGTTAGCATTAATGCAGATATTGACGGCGAATTATTCTCCGCTTCAGGGCGGCAAATTCTCAATGACGGATGGAAATCTCTCGAAAATGATTCGCAGGATAAAAATGAAGATGACGGCGATAAAAATAATCCTGTTTCATTGCCTGAAACTTCTGAGGGGGAAAACGGCTCTTGCAGTTATGTCAACATTTTAGAGAAAACTACAAAAGCTCCGGCGCGTTTTACTGAGGCTACATTATTAAAAGCCATGAATGAGGTTTATCTCTATGTCCAAGACCCTGAAATTAAAAAAATTCTTAAAGAAACAGACGGGAGCGGCACAGCCGCTACACAAGCCGGAATCATTCAAGACCTTATCGACAGCGGAATGTTAGTCAAGAAAGGCAAAAATTTAATTTCTTCGCAATCCGCCTGCAGTCTGATTAATGCTCTTCCTGACAATATCACGCGCCCCGACCTTACAGCTGTTTGGGAAACCTACATCAGAAAAATCAAGGCTAAAGAAATGCAAATTGATGAACTTATTTATAATCATGTTGCAAACGAAATAAGAAGACTTGTCGCGTCTGCACAGCCTATCACTATTCAAAGTTTAGACGGCGGAAAAGATCCAATTAAAAGCAGCGTTAAATGTCCGCGTTGTGGTAACGGAGTCATGATTTTACGGCACGGGAAAAACGGCGCGTTTTGGGGCTGTTCTAACTATCCTGACTGCAAAATGACTGCAAGCGATAAAGACGGCAAGCCCGTTTTCAAAGGCGAGGCTCTCCATGCGTAGAAAAATTCAACGGCGAAATGCTCTAATCGTCATTCTCATTGGGGCAATTCTCGGAACTTTTATTTGTTCAGAGTGTTTAATCCTTAACACGACTGCTTCTGTCCCTCGCGGTCTTTGGCTGAAAGTTGACGGATTGCCGAAAAAAGGCGATTTCGTTCAAGTTCCTATCGAGGCTTTCAGTTCTACGGAATGGATACCGCCTGAATATTTCAGAAAAAATATTTGGGGCAAAAATAAACCGTTCTTAAAAGTGGTCGCTGGACTTCACGGCGATTTAATTAAACTTGGAGATAACGGCCTCATCAACATTAACGGCGTGCCGTTCCCTAATAGTGCGCCGCTTTCTCACGACAGGGCAGGACGGTTTTTGAAAGCGTTTCCGCTTCCCGTAAC
>JAFVEW010000211.1 GCA_017475805.1 Synergistaceae bacterium
ATGGCTTCGGGGCTTGCGTCGAGCATATAAGCAAAGGAATTATGAAATTCAAGCAAAAGAGTTATAGCGATACAGCCTGAACCCGTGCCCCAGTCTAAGAAAATAAATTTAGCGTCTTTAGGAAAGATTTTTTTAGCTGCTTCGATTAAAGTTTCAGTGTCGTGTCTTGGAATTAAAACGTCCGGACCAACTTCAAAATCTCGGCCGTAAAAGTCAGCGACGCCCATAATATATTGAAGCGGCTCGTGAGCTTCACGACGTTTAATTAAAACATTAATTTTAGCGATTTCGTCAGCAGAAAAATTCTTTCGCGCCATTAACTCTGAGCTACTAAGGCCAAGAGCATATGACGCGAGCCAGAACACTTCGTGAGTTAGGAGTGAGGAGTTAGGAGTTAGGAGTGAAAAAATGTTTTTGTTATCTTTTAATTCCTCATTCCTCATCCCTAATTCCTCATCCTTCAAGGTTTTGTAATTTCTGAGTTTGTTCGGCCAAGACCATAGCGTCAATCATTTCGTATAAATCGCAGTCAAGATAGCTTTCTAATTTGTATAGCGTTAAATTAATTCTATGGTCAGTAATTCGATTTTGAGGGAAATTATAAGTCCTGACACGTTCGCTTCTATCTCCTGAGCCTATCATGTCGCGACGTTCGCTTGCCTGTTCTGAGTTTTGTTTTTGCTGTTCTAAGTCAAAAAGTTTAGTCTTAAGATAGGACATAGCACGCGCTCTATTTTTAATTTGACTGCGCTCGTCCTGACAAGTTACGACAATTCCAGTCGGTAAATGCGTAATTCTGACGGCTGAGTCAGTCATGTTGACGTGTTGACCGCCTGCACCGCTTGAACGATAGGTATCGATTTTCAAATCTTCCTGTCTGATTTCGATTTCAACATCGTCAGCTTCGGGCAAAACTGCGACGGTGGCCGCGCTCGTGTGAATTCTTCCGCTTGCTTCGGTTATAGGAACGCGTTGAACTCTATGGACGCCGCTTTCATATTTCATTTTGCTGTAAGCTCCCGTACTGTCAATTCTGAAGACGATTTCTTTATAGCCGCCTATGCCTGCAGTGTTCGTTGAGCTGTCGATTACTTCAATTTTCCAGCGTTGACGCTCACAAAATCTCGTGTACATTCTGAATAAATCAGCCGCAAAAAGTGTAGCTTCGTCGCCGCCTGTGCCTGCACGAATTTCAACGACGACGCTTTTATCATCGTTAGGGTCTTTTGGCAACAATAAAATCGTTAAATCATGCGTAAAATTTTCGATTTTAGGCTCAAGAGCGGATAACTCTTCACGCGCAAGAGCTTCTAATTCAGCATCGCCGGATTTAATTAACTCTTTAGCTTCAGCAATACTTTTCAAAGCGTCCTGATATTCGCGGTATTTTATGACAACGGGCTCAAGCTGTGCTCGTTTCTTTCCTAAAATCTGCAATTCTTTAGGATTAGAAGCTACCGCAGGATCAGCTAATTTCTCGCCGGTTTCGATATATTCTTGTTCGATTGCTTGTAATTTAGGTTCTATATTCATGCTTATAAAAGACCTCCTTCGAGAGCAGTATCAAGAGAAATTAAAGCTATCTCAGCCTGATTAATATCCGGCTCGCGTGTTGTTAAAAATTGAAGCGTCAAGAACGGAGCTATAACACAAAGTCCGATTTTCCCTGAACGTGAAGCGAGTTTGATAATCTCGTAAGAAATTCCGATTACTAAAGGAATTAAAATTATTCTCGCTATGACTTGAAGCACAAAACTTTCGCCTGATATTAAAGTTTTTACGGGCGAAAAAATAATAATGCTGACGATAACCGCGATTAATAAAAACGATGTTCCGCATCTCGGGTGAATACGCGAACATTTCATAATATTTTCCGGCGTCATTTTCATTTCGCTCTCGAAGGCGTTGATAGTTTTATGTTCAGCACCATGATAACGGAAAACTTCACGAATATCAGGCCACAAGCCTATTATCGCGACGTAAGCAATGAAAATCACAGCGCGCAAAACGCCCTCAATGATGTTAATATGTAACTGCTCAGTCGCAAGATTACCTGCAAGCCATAAAGGAAGAGCTATAAAAAGTCCTCCGACAGCAAAAATAGCAAGACCGACGGCTAATAAAATATCTTTGAAAGTCATCTGTTCCTCTTCTTCTTCGAGGGCGACTTCGGCGGATTTAGAAAGAGCTTTGAAACCTACCGCCATCATTTCGCACATTACGACAACGCCGCGAATAAAGATTAAATTATAAGGAAAATGTTTCGTCCGTGAAGAATTAGCCCAGCTATCCTTAAAAATTTCTCCGTTAGGGCGACGGACAGCAAGTCCCCAAAGATTTTTGCCTTTCATTAAAACTCCTTCGATGACGGCTTGGCCTCCGACGGGAATTTTTTTATCTTCGTCTGTTTCGGCATTTAGAGCAAATAAACTCAAAGCTGAAATTAAAATCAAATGCAGTCTTTTTATAATTTTCATGTTTATATTTATCACTCCTTTTCTTTCAATAAGTCTTCCATGTCTATATAAGCATTTCCGCACGAGCGAGCCTCGTTGCACTTCCCGAATATACAATCAGGTCCGGCCCGGTCAAATAAAACGGGGGCTTTTTCGCGGCATAAGATTAACATTTTTCTTGCAAGTTCGTGAATTTCCCATTGAGCGCGGCGGCAAAGTCTCAAATTAAAAAAGTGATGCAATTCTCTTGCGTTCATTGTCATAACTAATCGCGTTGAATGTCCGTGAGGCAAAATAAATCTCGCATCTTCTTTTGAAATCCCTAAATTAATTAAATCAGCGTAGGCTTGCTGTGAGATTTCTACGGCGTGATTAAAAATTTTCAGTGCCTCAGGATTATTTTTAATTTTTTCAGGAACAACGACTGCTTCGGGATCATGCGTCATTTTGACGTATCTTTGACTTTGCTGGCTGAAACTTGCAACTCTGTGCCGAACTAATTGATGTGAAGCGACGCGGCTTAATCCGTCAATGGCAAAAGTAAAACTGACGTGTTCAAACGTCGACATATGGCCGCTCTTGAAAAGTTCAGCGATTAATTTCCGCGATAAATTTTCTTCTTCACCTTTTAATAATTCTGCAGCCGTGATGTCTTTATAGCAAATTCGAGCAGCGGCGGCAACTAAAGCATCTGGCTCGGGCGTATTAGCTAATAAAATTACGTTCATAGGTTATATAAAAAAATTAGGAATTAAGAATGAAGAAATCACTCCTCATTCCTAACTCCTAATTCTTAATTGCTATTCTATACTTCAGTTTTCTGACCGTAGTTAATGCCCTGATACTTTTTCTGGAATTTCTCAAGACGTCCGGCTTCAGTTAAAACTCTGCCTTTTTTGCCCGAATAGAACGGGTGGCACGCTGAACACACACCGACGCGAATTTCTTTTAATGTTGAACGCGTTGTGAATGTGTTACCGCAAGCGCATGTAACTTTGCACTCCTGATACTCAGGGTGAATATCTTTTTTCATGTTGAAAATATTTCCTTTCTTGAATTAATGTCTTAATCCGAGACGTTCGATTAAAGAACGGTATCTGTTAAAATCTTTGTTCATCAGGTAACGAAGCAAACGACGACGTGAACCGACCATTTTAAGAAGGCCGCGACGTGAATGGAAGTCTTTTTTGTGAACTTTCAAATGCTCCGTAAGCTCTCTAATTCTTTCAGTGAGAATTGCGACTTGAACTTCAGGCGAGCCTGTGTCGTTTTCATGAGTTTTATACTCATCGATTACTGACTGTTTCTTTTCTTTCTGGATCATGGAAACTTTTTCCTCCTAATAATTTTTTTAACTTCAAAGCCAAGAGAGCGGCTATCCAGTTTGCCGTAATCATAGCTTCGAGTCTGCTAAGTGTAAGCCTGTGCAGTATAGCAAACTTGATTATATCTCGCAAATAGAGTGTTAAAATTTATTTCGCAAACTAAAATAAAGGAGAGTTTTTATAAAATCATGGAAAAACGCGAACTTGTTATAATCGGCGCAGGACCCGCAGGCCTTTCTGCTGCAATTTATGGTGCACGTGCAGGACTTGATATTTTAGTTCTTGAACGCGCTGCGACAGGCGGCCAAATTAATAATACTGACGAAATTGAAAATTATCCCGGCATAGCACACGCGACAGGCTCTGAAATCGGAGAAATGTTAAAAAATCATGCTCTTAAATTTAACACTGAAATCCGCATGATTGACTCAAGTAAAATAGAGCTTCGAGACGATAAAAAAATCGTAATCACTAAAAAAGGCGGCGAACTTAACGAGATTGAAGCTGACGCAATCATCATAGCAACCGGCGCACACTTCAAACATTTAGGCTGTGAAGGCGAGGCAGAACACATCGGTCAGGGCGTAAGTTTCTGTGCTGTATGTGACGGAGCTTTCTTTGAGGATTTAGAAATCGCTGTCGTAGGCGGCGGCAACACAGCTATCGAAGAAGCCGACTATCTTACGAGATTTGCATCAAAAGTTTATATTATTCATCGTCGCGATGAGTTCAGAGCCGATAGAGCCGCAGTCGCTCGGACACTCAAAAATCCTAAAATTCAACCCGTTTATGATACAGTCGTTGAAAAAATCGAAGGCAACGGAATGGTCGAAAACATTGTCTTAAAAAACGTCAAGACCGACGAAATTTCAAATCTCCCTGTAGCGGGTGTTTTCATGTTCGTTGGCCAAGAACCTAACGATGAATGCGCTCGTGGGATTGTTAAAGCTGAAAAAGGCGGTTGGATAACCACTGACGATCACATGAAGACCTCAGTTGAAGGAATTTTCGCAGCAGGCGACGTCCGTAGTAAATGTCTTCGTCAAGTTATTACAGCGGCTTCTGATGGTGCAGTTGCGGCTATGGCGGCGGCGTCTTACTGCTCAGAAAAACAAAAACACTCTGCGTGAGATAACAGTTCCCTTGACATTCTTTCATTCTCGTTATAATATTTGCTCTGTTTTGCTCAACGCGATGGTGGGTTGGCCGAGAGGCTGAAGGCGCTCGCCTGCTAAGTGAGTATAGGGTCTAATAACTCTATCGTGAGTTCGAATCTCACACCCACCGCCATTTTGATGATTAAGCAAACTTCTGACGCGGTAGTAGCTCAGCTGGATAGAGCGAAGGCCTACGGAGCCTTAGGTCGTGGGTTCGAATCCTGCCTACCGCGCCATTTCTGTGTATCTATAGTTTTAATCCCACGAAAATTTTTTCTCTTACCTCATAACCATTTTAGTTACGGCTAGGGCATAAAAAGGGAAAAACGGGATAAGAAAAAACGGATAAACCTCGATAAGAACAACACTTGGTGGGTAATACTGGGTTAGAACCAGCGACCTCTTCCGTGTGAAGGAAGCGCTACTACCACTGAGCTAATCACACAACCACGCCATTTTTTTAATTCTACAACAAACTTTTACA
>JAFVEW010000212.1 GCA_017475805.1 Synergistaceae bacterium
AAATTTTATAAAAATAAATAGCTTATTTAAGGACAGTTATTTATGAAAATATCGTGCATTTTTAAAACTCTGCTGATTATTGTGTTGTTGATTTTTGCGGCTCTGGCTTTCGGTCAAGATAAAACAGATTTGTCTCCACGACTTCATTTTATGTCAGGTCCTCCGGGCAGTAACTGGTTTGCTCTCGGTTCTGTCCTTTCTGAAATTTTTACTAGGGATAATTTAGCGCAAACAACGAGCTCTTCAGGCGGAGGCGTTTCAAACATCCTTAATATTGACGCTGGACGCGGAGATTTAGGATTTTCTGTAGCGTCATTATTAAGTTTAGCTCTCAACGGCGAATCTGATTTTAAAGACCGTGCTGCTTCCAATGTCGACATTATGGCAAGACTTTATAAGCAATACACTTATTTTGTTATGAGAAAAGACTTCGCGGAAAAAAATGACATTAAATCCGTAGAAGACATCATCAAGAAAAAAATAGCGATGAGATTTGCTACGCCGAAACCAGGCACAAGCAGCGAGTTTATTATCAAGGCATTATTCGAGAAAGGCTTTGACGGCGTTTTCGATTATAAAAAGACGTTTCAAGAATGGGGCGGCAGTGTCGAATATGCTTCCTATGACGGCGGCGCGGATTTATTAGCGGACAATCATCTAGATTGCTTTGCGTTCTCTACCGGCAAAATAGCTGGAGCAGTTATGAATATCGAGAATCAAGTAGACGTTGTTTTGTTGCCCGTCGGTCAAGAGGCTCTCGATAAACTTTCAGACGCTTGCGGAACAGTAACGCTTACAATCGAGCCGGGAATTTATAAATCAGTTCCCGAAAGTGCAGAGCCTGTAAAAGTCGTCGGTGATTATACTTGCATAGTCGTTCGCAAAGATTTACCTGAAAGCCTAGTCTATGAACTCAATAAAGCAATTTTGGAACATAAAGACGATTTAATTGCCGCCATCCGCGATATTGATGAGCTTGACCCGAAAACAGTTTTGCCCGAAAAAATTCCTGCTCATTCAGGTTCGATAAAATTCTGGAGCGGAAAAAAACAATGATTGATTAGGAGTGAGGAGTGTTTTTTAATTCGGAATGCGGAATGCGGAATTATTTTTTAATTTCTAATTTATAATTGTCTTCTCAATTCCGAATTCCTAATTACGAATTGTCTTTTCAGTTCCTAACTCCTACTTTCTAATTGCTTTCTCAAACTCTTCGGCTGGCATAGGCTTGTAAAAATAAAAACCTTGCATTTCTGAACTTCCTTGACTTTGTAAAAAACGAACTTGTTCGTCAGTTTCAACACCTTCGGATATTAAATTCATTCCCAAAGAACGCACCATTTGAATCATATAACTTATTATAATGCGTCCTTTTTCCGAAGAACCTGACTTAGTCAAAAAATGAAGGTCAAGTTTAATTCTATCAACCTGAACTTCTTTTAACATATGAAGAGAAGAATAACCGCTTCCAAAGTCGTCCATTTCAACTTGAAAGCCTAAGTTTCTAAGTCTTTCCGTCGTGCTTATTAAAATATCAGGTTTTTCAACGTACGCGCTTTCAGTTATTTCGATTCTAAGCTGATCCGGCGACAAACCGTAAGTTTTTATAAGTTTATTAAAATATGC
>JAFVEW010000213.1 GCA_017475805.1 Synergistaceae bacterium
CATGATGAAAAGAATTATTCACGTGGAGAAATAAAACATGAGAAAACACAGAGGATTATTTATAGTTTTTGAGGGCGTTGACGGCTGCGGAAAATCTACTCAAGCCGCAAAATTTGCAGAATGGTTAGAGAATATAATCGGTAAAAAAGTTATCAGAACCGCCGAGCCTTTTACATTGCGGGAATTAATTTTAGGCAAAAAAGATTTAAGCGTGTTGTCTGAGCTTTTATTATTTTTAGCCGACCGTGCCGAACATGTAAATAAAATTATTAAACCTGCTCTCGAAGCCGGAGATAATGTAATTTGCGAACGCTACAATGACTCAACTTTAGCTTATCAAGTCGGCGGACATAAAATTGAAATTTCTCAAGTCAAAAATTTAATCGACGCCTGCGAATTTCCAAAGCCGGACGCAACGGTTTTTTTAGACTTGTCGCCCAAGACAGCCTTTGATAGAGTTCAGGCTCGAAATAAATCAAATAAAATTAAAGTTGAAGATAGATTTGAAGACGAGGGCTTTAGTTTAATGAAAAAAGTTTCTGACTTTTATAAAACTTTGCCCGACTTAATTACAATTCCTTGCGACGATCTTGACGAAGACGAGGTTTTTCAGCATCTTCTTATCGGCGTCTTAGGAAATGGAGCTTACGTTTAATGGCTGGAATCCAAGTTAAAAGGCGGACGGACGGTCAGTCGCCTGCTCCAAGTCATCAGCCTCGAATTGAATCCGGCGGCGGAGGAATGGGACATCACACAGACCCTGCTTCAGCCGTAGCATCTTCGGAATTTTCTTTTGATGCCGTCATGGAATCGACGGAGCTTGAAGATTTATTAGATCAGCTCTATGAACTTTCAGACAGGCTTTCAGTTTTTCCAGGCGGAAGATTAATTGAAGAATATCGAAACGTTTTACACGAATTATTAAAACGCGCTGCTCAAGGAATGAGAATTAAACGCGACATGCGCTGGCGAAAAACTGACAGAAAATTATATGTAACTATCGAACGCGCCGAAGAAGCTATGGAAGAATTAGAAGAGGCTTTTTTATATGAAGGCAACAGGACGAAAGCTCTTGCTCTAATGGAGGAAATTAAAGGTTGTCTGATCTCGCTTCTAATGTAACCTGGCAGGAAATTTTAAGAGAAACTGAAGCCGGGAATATCCCTCACTGTCGGGCAATCTCAGCACCGGGAAAATTTCATAATGAAATTATTGAGGCTCTTGCGAATTTAATTTTAGGAAGTTACAAACCTGAACACCCGGATTTAATCGTTATCGGCTCAATTGATAAGCCTGCGCCTATAGGAAACGCTGATACAATGGACGAAAAAGAATATAAAAATTCAACGCGAGGCTTAATGGAAGAAATCGTTTTGAAGCCTCTCGAAGCTAAAAGGCGTTTGGGCGTGATTATGTGTGCTGATAAATTATTAAAGCCTGCTGCAAATTCTTTGTTAAAACTTGCAGAAGAACCTCCGGCACACGCTTATTTATTATTTTTAATGGAGGACGGAAGATTTTTTTTGCCGACGCTGCGGAGCCGTTCACATTTCAGCGTTATTTATTCTGAAGACGAGGAAGAATCTTATTCAATTCCAAAATCTGAATCAGAATGGCTTGAATGGCTCACAAAAACTCGCAAAGCTAATGATTTAGAATTAATTTTGAAAGATTTATCGGCGTGGGAAAATTTTGTCGCGTTTTCTAAAAATTTTTTATTAGCAAATAAAATCGACAGACTTAGAGTCATGGCGGAGAAAAAAAATTTATCTGTTCAATTTCTTTGCGATATTATTATCTTGACATTAAAAGGAGAAAATCAAAACTTTGAAAATATATTTGACGATATTTGGTAAGCC
>JAFVEW010000214.1 GCA_017475805.1 Synergistaceae bacterium
AGCAGGTCTAACAGGCTCTGGCTTAGGTGTAGTCGGCACTTGAGTTTGCTGTTTAGGTGGTTCAGGGGTTTTAACTTGCTGCTGAGGAGCTTGTGTTTCTGTCTGCTCTGTTTGCTGAACTTTAGTTCTCAGCCTTACTCTCGGCTTAGGAGCGGACGCCGACGCGGCTTCTTGTTTTTCCTGTTTCTGTGGCTCTGGCTGTTGCGCTTTAGGCTGCACTTGTTGAGCTTGTTGTGTTTGAGTTTGAGCCTGCTGTGTATTTGTTTTCACAGACTGCTTAGTTTCAGTTTTAGTTTCTTGCTGTTTAACTTCAGGCTGAGTTTTAGGCTTTACAGGTGTTACAGTCTGCTTTTTTTGCGAAGTTTGTTGTACGTCAGGTTGTTTTTTTGACGTTGCTTGTGTTGTAGTCTGTTTTTTAGTTGTATTAGTAGAAATTTTATCTTGAGTTTTTGGTGTTTCTTTTTTAACTTCCTTAACTTCTTTTTTTACCTCTTTTACTTCCTTCTTAGGTGTTTCTTTTTTCTTAGATGTTGTTTTAGGTGTTGTTGTTTTTTTTACATTTTTAGCATTATTTTGATTTTGTGTTGAAGTTCCAGATTTCTTTACGATTTTTCGCGGTGCTGATTTAGTTTGAACCGCATTTTTTGCAACAGAAGGCTTAATTTCTTCTTTAACTTCTTTTTTGGCAGATGCAGCTTGTTTAGGAGTTTGCGCTACAATTTTTCCAGGTTCAGGCGGATTATAAAGAGGTAAATCCGCACGAACATTAGGATTTTCAATATCAGCATAGGTATTTGAATATCCTGGAATTTTGTAAGAATAAAGCTCGCTTAAATTTGTATTCTTAGGTGCTTCAACGTTACTTGGCTGCGGAGGATTATAAACAGGAAGCTCGTTTTCTACTGTAGTTTCTTCCATTTCTTCCGGCGACGGCGGAACATACAAAGCGGGACTCCATGAGTCGCCGTCCATTGGATTAGCTCCCGGTTCAGGCGGCGTGTAAACAGGAACTTTAGGAAGTTCAGGATCATTCGGTGCTGATGGAAAATTTCCTTTACCTATTGTAACTCCGTCATTCTTCGTAGCAATGGGATAAACACGAGCAGGACGTTTCGGATCCCACAGCGGAGTTTTTTCATTGTCGTTAGGATAATATACAACTCTTGAAAGAGGCTCTAATGCAGGATCAATCGCTAAGGCTTTTGAGAAAAAATACTGTGCTTGCGAGAATTTTCCTGTCTTTTCATGATAAACTCCATACCAATACCAAGCATTAGGATTATTTCGATTTTCTTGAATAGCTTTTAGTAAATAAGGCTTTGCGGCTTCGTAACGTTCAGCCTGTATCAAAGCTATTCCGCGATCAAGAGAAGTCTGTTTAGGTGCAGCAGCTTTACTTTTTTTACTTGTAGTTTTTTTCTTAGTTGCTGTATTTTTTTTCGTTGTAGTTTTCTTTTTAGTCGACTGCTGTTTTGCAGGAGCTTTAGGGGCAGGCTCCGGCACTGTCTTTATAATTTCAACACGCTCAGGATACGGCATATAAGGCGTGCTGTCGTCTTCGATAACTTCATCGGCGTAAATTGAATTTGCAAATATTGTCATAAATACAACTGACGCTAATAATTTTTTTATCATTTTATTATCTTCCTGTAATTTTTGTATGTTTTACTACTATATCTTTCAAAGTTATTGGCTCTTTTCTGTTATCCTTAACTACGCGCACAACTGCGTTATCATCATAAACTTTTATAACTTTGACTTTACCAATTATGTTTGGCAAAACAACGACAGGATTTTCAGGATCAACAGTTACATAAGTATCCGCACGTACAACATCTAAAATCTCTCCAACACGAACACCGACAGCCGCTCCATCTGCAAGACCTCCAAGAGAAATTATATAATCTCTTCTTTTTCGCGTAGCTGTTGCAGTTGGTGCTAAAATTCTTCCGATTGTTGTATATGAACTCGAAAAATTATCATTTGCCATTAATTTTGAATTAGGCTCGTTGCTGTGAATTACATTGCGAACCTGCGACATAGACTGTTTATAAGCCTCATTGATTGCCTTTTTAATTGATTGCCAGTGAGAAGTTCCCTTAAATTGATCCCAAGTCGGGCGGCTCATTTTCTGGCCTTTGTAATTTGAATTAGTAAGTCCGAATAAATCAAGCCCGTATTCAAACGGTA
The DNA here is from genome assembly GCA_017475805.1 of Synergistaceae bacterium. Next base: position 2,191 of record JAFVEW010000214.1, read on the forward strand.
TTCCGAGACCGCTGATTGCTGCATCAAACCAGTAAATATCTTCATCAGAGTCTAACGTGAATCTCTTATCAGTGCCTCGAACGTTATGAACACCTATTTCCTGAACTTTTGCACGGTCATATACCCGCAAACGAATTAATGCCCGGCCTGTTTGTGCAGTGCCTATAATGTGTTTTTCTTTCATAATCGCCTGATATAACTCAAGCTGAACGGCCATATCATCACGAGACCGTGAGCCCGAAAGCCAACGATTCATGCCTGCTTCGTCAAGTGTTCGAGCTTCGATTAACGGCGATGTTTCGAAAAGCTGCTCTAAATACTCAGACATTTTCTGCTCAAGAACATTATATGGGTAATATTTGCTTTCCCATACTTCAAGTTCTGTTGAATTTATCGTCGGAAAAATTACAACAGAAAGACGCCGTGGACTTTCAGCTAATGAAGGAGAAGCTGATGCAAATAAAATTAAAATTAAACACAAAAATTTTTTCATTTTATTTTAATCCCGCAAAGCCGTTCACATAAGGCTTGAGATTTTCATACCATGCAGCGAACTGTTTAGCCCATACGAGACGAGTTATCGTAAAAAAGTCATCTTCGTTGTCGCTCATAGTATTATATTTCAAAGCCTCTTTGTAAATTTCAGTCGGTATAGTTATCAACATGTCGCCGCGATGTCTTGCCGTCTGCATTCTTGGATTACAGCCGAATGCGGTCATGCCTTCGTCAGGATTATCAAAAAAAGTAGTCCTGTACGGAACGTCGCCAAGTGTACCTGTATTAAAATCTATGCGGCGCTGCCTTTCGTAGCCAGCCTCCTGTAAAAATTTAGAGCTGTCGTCAACGTAATCGATTTTAACTTTGTCAAGAATATAAAAATGTCTCATGAACGCAGTCATTTTGAAACCTAATCGAACGAGAGCAGGGTCATTTAACGTCAATCTTTTTTCAGGAATTTTCATCGCTACTGCGTTTGGATTTATATTTTTTTGTTTTTCGCCGGCAACCCAAAGAGTATCAGCCATTTTAGTGCCGTCATTTCCGCAATAAGTGAAGCCTAATAACATTGCAGCAGCCGTTACACGCACAGGGTTATGCCAACGTTCAGGATTGAGCTGCTTCAAGTCGGCAGTTATTCCTGTCTTAATTAAATTCTCAGAGCCGCGCTCAGCAACGCTCGTGATATTTAAGCGGCCTTCAGTAAATAATTTTTTTTCGTCATCGCTAAGAGGAAAAAACGGCTTAAATTCTCCAGAGTTTTTATCTTGCGAACAGTCTGCTATCCACAAGGATCCGCGTTTTTCCTCAGTAAGCATTGCCAAATCACTTTTGCTCGTGGCTGGTTCGGCTCTCGCTAAGGCTTTTTCGAGATCAATAACGACTTTGAAATATTTTACTTTGAAATTTGTTTTAGTCGCAAACTCCGTCAAAATTTTCTGAACGGCTGGCTCAAAATCACCGACGACGTAGTTGAAACTTTCGCCTGGCTTTTTACCGTTTATCGAGAGAGTTCTGTCGCGTTTTTCGACCCAAGCTATATGAATAAGTTTACGTGAATTTTTGACTTTATTAAAAATCGAAAGGCGCGGAGTTTTGCCTCTTGTCCACATTTGAAGGGCTAAGTTCGCGTCTATATCGCAGGTGCATACGATTTTTCCTTGTTCGTCCATGTTAAAAATCAAAGCTCCTTTTTGAATTTTGAAATTTCTGTTTTTTATTATAACGCGTGAATAATAATTATTACTCATTTATTTTTCATAAAGTTAAATTAAAATTCTAAAAAATAAATTCAGACTAAAAGGAGCTTGACCATCATGAAAAAATTAAAAATAAAAATC
>JAFVEW010000215.1 GCA_017475805.1 Synergistaceae bacterium
AAAAAAGTAACAACTAAAATAGCCTACACTATAGAAGCTCTTTATGCGGCAATAAGAGATCACGAATTTTCAGCAGGCAAACCGAAATTAACGGAACACGGTTTCGCGAACGTCATCACATTTCCGGCACTTGACCGAAATAATCAAGTTTGGATTCTTCCGGCTCAAATAAAAAAAGAGTGTACGAAATGGTACGTTCAGAAACAAAAACGCGCCGGAGTTAAAAATATGGCGATTGATATGGCACTCGATGAAATTTCAGGAGGCTGGTCAAGTTTTTCGGGAGTTTTCGGAAAGACAGCCAAGCGCGCCGAGCAACTCACTGAAATTACAGCGCAGGAACTTGATTCAATGGACTTGTAATAAATTTAAAAGGAGAATTTTTATGAAACGTTTTATTTTTGCTTTTGCGTTTGTAATGCTTATAGCTTCGTCAGCGTTCGGAGCTTCGTCTTCAGAATTAAAAAAAATGAGCACTTTCGTTAGCAACTTCACTGAAATCGGAATGAACAACTTTGACGTTGACGAAATTTCCGACAGCGAGCTCGCATATTTCGGAATTTGGCACAACTGGCATAATAATTTCAAAACGAGAATACAGCGATGCCCGAATAAAAATTGTCCTTACGGTTCGTACGTGATAGACAAAAAATTTGTCGCTGAATCAGTGGAAAAATTTTTTGACCTTGAAATCGAACATCAGGACGCTTCTAATAACGGCGGCCATTATGACGGCAAGCGTTATTATCATTTTGAAGGAGCTACGGGTGAAGCTGTTCAAGCAAGAGTTTATAAAGTTCAAAAGCGCGACGGACTTGTAATTATGAGCGGCGAAACTTATTGGCCCGATAATGAAGAAATAGAAGGCAAAACTTTCACGGCCGTAGCAGAGCCATATAACTACGGCGGCAAAAATACTTGGGCGATAATTTCGCTCGAAGTTGATGATTAATATTAATATTAAACGGGAAATAAATTATGAAAAAATTTTATTTAATTGCAATTTTAATTTTTTGCGCGTTTATTAATAATTCGTCAGCGGCATTCGCAAAAGAACATATGTCCGTTGAGATTAAGTCTATAAATTTTTCCAATGACGGAAATAAATTGCTCGTTTTCTCTGAATTAATCAATGACGGCGATGTTGACTTAAATGTAACAAAAGTCGTGTTAAACTCTTTACGCGTTTGGGAAGATACGAACGGCGGAATGATTTTACAAGCTAACAACATAACTGCCGACAACTTAGATATTTTTGTCAAAGCGGATCACTATGTCGAATACACTTTCAATTTGAACATAACGAACGCCGAGCGAAGATATTTTGTAGCCCCAATAAAGTGGAATTTTAACTATAATATCTTCTGGAATCGCAGCCAAGACGAAGAAAATGACGATGATGACGAAGACTATGAAGAAGACGAAGAGGACGATTCTTTTTAGTTTAGTCCTGTTGTTTTGTATTAAAAATCCAATTTTCGCTGAAATTCAGGAAACGGGCTATGTTCCTCCGCCTGTTGACATGTCCCATCTTGCGAAAAATCCCCCTAAGAATGTTACAAAACGTGCGTTCGCCTCAAAAATCCCTGCCGCCTATGACATGCGAAACACCGGCAAATTAACGCCCGTCAAAAATCAGACGCCTTATGGCACTTGCTGGGCTCATGCCGCTATGGCGGCGTGTGAATCGAATTATCTTATACGCTCAGGCAAAGGCAATTTCTCAGGCTCGCTTGGAAATTCCAAAACACTAAATCTTTCTGAAATGTTTTTGGCATGGTTCGCCTACGCAAATCCTGATAAAAGCAAATCATTCACGCTTACAAATAACAAAGGCGTGTTAAATCAGGGCGGCAACGAAGTAAAAAGCACGGCGATACTCACAAGAATAGGGATAGTGCAAGAGGCTTCAATGCCTTATGGGAAGCCAGCTTCTAAAAACGCGAAGCCCGGAAATTATACAAGAGTACTGCGCGTTAAAGAAGCAACTTTTTCCGCGCCGTCTTTGTCATCAAGGGAACAGGATAAAATCATAAAACAGCTTGTCATGGACAAAGGAGCGGTTTTAATTTCTTACCATGAAGAAAGCAAATACCATAATAACAAAACACACGCTTATTACCGCGCCGGCGATACGGCAACCAATCATATGGTCGTAATTGCAGGCTGGGACGATAATTATCCCCGTGAAAAATTCGGGATTGATAAACCCAAACGCAACGGGGCATGGCTTGTCCGAAACAGTTGGGGGACAAACTGGGGCGCGGGCGGATATTTTTGGATGTCATATGAACAGTACCGTTACAGCGGAACGGCTTTCACGGTCGAGCCGGTCAAAGAAAAATTAA
>JAFVEW010000216.1 GCA_017475805.1 Synergistaceae bacterium
GGTTTTTAATATCTCGATTTCGTTCGCTAATCTTTTTGGAATTGGCGGCGGAACTTTAATATCGCGCTTGATGGGCGCAGGACGAGACGATGAAGCAAAAAAGGTCAGTGCGTTTTGTTTTTACATGACGATAGTTGCAGCGGGATTATTTTCGCTCTTCATGTATATTTTTATGGAACCAGCATTAAAGCTATTTGGCGCGAGCAATGACACTATGATTTTTGCAGAACAATATACTTTTTGTGTTATTGTAATTGGTGCAGTGCCTACAATTTTGGGAATGACGCTCTCTAACTTCTTGCGCAGTATAGGTTACGCTAAACAGGCCGGCTTCGGCGTCTCAATGGGCGGAATAATTAATATTGCCCTTGACCCTTTATTTATGTTCGTATTAATGCCTGAAGGCTACGAAGTTTTAGGCGCAGGAATTGCAACTATGCTATCGAACGTCTTAATATGTTTGTATTTCTTAGTAATGATTTATAAATTAAGAAATTCAAGCATTCTCTCTCTTTCTATAAAAAATATCTTACCGCCGCGAAAAAATATTTACTCTGTTTTCTCCGTCGGAGTTCCGGCTGCTATCGCTGTATTTTTGTTCGACTTAACTTATATTATTATCGATAAATTAGCTGCAGGACACGGCGATATACCTTTAGCGGCCGTCGGAATTGTATTAAAAGCTGAGAGATTACCGCTTAATATAGGCATTGGCCTATGTCAAGGAATGATGCCGCTCGCTGCTTATAATTACTCGGCTGGGAATTTTAATCGAATGAGGGAAGTTGTAAATTACTCGCGAAAAGTGGGAATAGTTTTTGGATTTGCAAGCGTTATTTTATATGAAATTTTTGCGTCGTATATCATGAGGATTTTTATCGCTGATTTTCAAACAGTTGAGTTAGGAACTCATTTTTTACGCGCAAGAAGTCTCGCTACACCGTTCATGTTCATGTGTTTTCATTTAGTAAATTTCTTTCAAGCTGTAGGATATGGCGATAAGGCCTTGTTTCTTGGTGCTGCGCGCTGGGTTGTGTTCAATATTCCATTATTATTTATCATGAATTTTATTTTCGGAATGTACGGAATAGTATGGACACAGGTCATTGCTGATATTATGATGACAATCGTATCAATAATAGTTTACAAAAAATTTGAGAAAAAGACAGCTTTCTTAGATTAGAGAGCTGCTTTTCTTTGCCTATTTTAGGGCTTCAAGTTTCTCGATTAAACTTTTATCTACGTTAACGCTTTTCGGTAATTTCTTTATTATTTCAAGAGCAACATCGCATGGATTATCGAGACAAGGATTAATTTTTAATTCAAGATTTATATTCCCAAATAAAAATTTAACAGGGCAAATATTATCGAACTTAAATTTTTCTTCAACAACTCCCGTTATATTTCCATAGGCATATTCGCAGACTGAATTTCCGAAGCCGTAAACTATAAAAGCCTTATCCGAAACAACGTAATGAATTTTTTTGCGTGCCTTATCAAATAAAAATCTTTCAAATACAAGCATAATCAAAGCCCAAAGACAATACAAAATCATTACGGCTTGTCCTGAAACGTTAGGGAATAAATAATCATAAATGGCCGCGCCGTAAAAACAAAAAACTATTGTAATTGCGTATGAAAAGCGGGCTATTTTATTAAATCTTTTTCCTAAAAAATATTTTTTTTCCATTTTTATTTTCTAATTTTCTATAAAATTTTCACAAAAAATTAAAAGGAGTCTCAAGGACTCCCTTAATATATATTAAAAAACTCGATTATTTTGCTTCTTCTGCAAGGCTATTGATTAGAAGATCGCAAATTTCATCGCCGATATTTTTACGAATTAATTTGCTTGTTTCTTCAGTGGCTTTTATCATGTCATCGATAACTTCATTTGAAAGTTCAATAACTTCAACGTTATTAGCAGTCATGACTTCTTGAGCGTTGTCGTTGATGTCTTTAAGCTGGGCTTGAAGTTCTGCAGAAGTCATCAAGGCCGCTGTGCTGATTGCTTCTTGATAAGCAGGTGCAAGCGAGTCATATTTTTCTTTAGTCATATACAAAAGATTTCCATAAAGAACATGGTGAGTCAAAATTAAATATTTTTGAACTTCATAGAACTTTGAATTTACTTGCGTATCGATTGCATTCTCTTCAGCTTCAACAACGCCGTCTTTAAGCGATGCGTAAAGCTCTGAAAAATCAAGCGGTGTAGGTACGCAGCCTAAATTTTGCCAAAATGAAACTTGATATTCTGACGTCAGTGTACGAATTTTTATGCCTTTGAAGTCTTCAAGAGTTTTCGCAGGTTTATTTGATGACATTTCGCGGTAAGTTCCGCCCTGTAAATAGTCAATAAGCTCAAAGCCTGCGCCTCTGAACGATTCATTGAGAGCATCAAAAAATTTGCTGCCCGGTTTTACAACTTTATCAATCGTAGCTGCATCGTATTTTGCAAAGACCAGTGGAAGCTCGAAAACTCCAAGCTCAGGGATAAACGAAACAACATTCATTGACTGCATAGCGCACATGTCAACAGTTCCGCCCTGCATCTGTGTGATGATGTCTTTATCGCCGCCTAACTCAGAATTTCCATGATACTCAACGCTGAGTTTATAATTTGTAATTTCTGCTAATTTCTCAACGAAAAGTTCTGACCAAAGATTAGCAACTGCTCCTTTTGCTGCTCCGTCGGCCATGATGAGAGTTACAGGTTCAAGATTATCAAACTCTGAGGCACATGCCGCAAACGACACTGAAAGAGAAAGAGCTAAAACAAGCGCGAGTGTTAAAAGTTTTTTCATCATAAAACTATATCCTCCTTGCAAATTTTTTCTTCTGGGAATGAAAAGCATTTTATCACAGCTTAATTTAACGCGCTGCCTCTGCGAGACTGTCGATAAGGAGGTCGCAAATTTTATCGCCGATTTTTTGACGAATTAAATTACTCGTTTCTTCTGTAGCTTTTATCATGTCATCAAAAACTTCGTGCGGAAGTTCAATAACCTCTACTTTTCCTGCTAACATTACTCCGAGTGCGTTATCGCTAATTTCCTTTAAGCGCCGCTGAAGTCTCTCCGAAGTTTTCAAGGCGGCTACTCTGATAGCTTTTTGATATGCAGGAGCTAAAGAATCAAATTTCTCTTTAGTCATATAAAAAAGACTCCCATATAAATTATGGTGAGTCAAAATTAAATATTTCTGAACATTATAGAAGCCTGAATTAGCCTGCGTGTCGATAGCGTTTTCTTCGGCTTCAACGATGCCGTCTTTAAGAGCATTGTAAAGTTCTTCAAACGGGAGCGGCGTAGGTATACAGCCTAAATTTTTCCAGAATGAAACTTGATATTCTGATGTCAGTGTGCGGATTTTTATATCTCTAAAATCTTCAAGAGATTTTACGGGTTTGTTCGATGACATTTCACGGTAAGTTCCGCCTTGCATATAGTCAACAAGTTCAAAGCCTGCCCGCCTAAAGCCTTCGTTGAGGGCATTAAAAAATCTGCTACCGGGTTTTACAACTTTGTCAATCTCTGCTCTTTTATATTTTGCAAAGACCAACGGAAGCTCAAAAACTCCTACTTCGGGAATAGCAGAAGCTGCGTTCATTGACTGCATGTCGCAACAATCAATTAATCCGTCTTTCATTTTTTTTATAATTTCTATATCGCCGCCGAGCTCTGAATTTCCATGATATTCGATTTTAAGTTTATTGCTTGTAAGCGTTGCGATATTTTTAATGAAAAGTTCAGCCCAAAGATTACCTGCTGCGCCTTTTGCAGTTCCGTCGGCCATTATCAGCGTAACAGGCTCCAAATCGTCAAACTCTGAGGCAAGGGCCGAGAATGACGCCAAAAAAACAAGAACGAGCGAAAACGTTAAAACTCTCTTCATGCAATAATCCCTCCAGTGTTCTTGAATAAAAATTGATTTTTTGGATAGAATTATTTTACCACAAAAAAACTAGGAACAAGAAACTCAGTTCTCATTCCTAGATCCATAATTTTATAAATTTTTAATTAAACTAAATCCCTCTCGGTTTCACGTCAATTCCGCGTTCTTCAGGAGTTCCAGGAATTAGGCTGTCGCAAATTGCAGCGCAAAGTCCGGCAACGGCCATCGGCGTCTTTAAGACTGCCCAAACCATTCCGCCAAGCGTCTGCATTAGCTGGCTGCTCTCAGGATTCATGAAAATAGCCTGATTTGCTTCAACCCAACCGGGAAGTCCGAGAGCCATTAAAAACGCAAATCCGATGATTAAGATGTTTCGCTGACTGCTCATGTCTGCTCGCATTAAGACTTGAATACCCATTGCTCCAATTGTACCGAATAATGCAATATAAGCTCCGCCGATTATTGGTGAAGGCATCGTCGCAATCAAAGCACTAAGCTTGCCAACAAAGCTCATGAGAATTAAAATCACAGCTCCTGTTCTTACGACTAAGCGTGAAGCTACGCCCGTTAAGCCGATAAGGCCAATATTCTCAGTGTAAGATGTTGTGCCTACTGAACCGAAAAGCCCTGAAAGAGCGCAGCAAAGACCTTCTGCACCAATGCCGCGGCTTATTGTATTTGCGTCAGGGTCTTCAACACCGGAAGCGTAAGAAACTGAGTGATAATCGCCTATTGACTCTATCATCGTTGCGAAAAATCCTGCTAATAAGGCTGCGAAGGCCATTAAGCTGAATTTTGGCATACCCCAAGGGATTACAACATTTTTAACTTCACGAAGCCAGGGAGCTTCTGAGACTCTCATTAAATTTACATAAGCGGGATGGTCTGGCGCAAAAGTTCCGTTTTCAGATAAGAATAAACATGCGCAATAAGTCAGGACTATCGCTAATAAAATAGCGAAAATGTTTATAAATTTGTTCTTTAATACAAGGCTGAAAAGGAAAATCAAAATCACAACCGCAAGCGAAGCAGGCCAGTAGTTAGCGGCATTTCCCTGAACCGCAGTTCCAGCGAGCGAGAAACCTATCGCCATGATTACAGGGCCGATTACAACGGGAGTGATAACTTTGCGGATAACACCAACGATTTTGCTGTAGCCGATTATTGAAAGAATAATACCGCCAGCGATTAAACCACCGCCCATGTACTGCATCACAGTTTCGGGGCCTGATGCTTTGTAAAGCGCGATTACAGTCATCACCGAAGGGATAAAAGAAAAGCTCGATCCCTGAACTATTGGAAGTCCTGAACCGAGCTTTTTGCTGGTCTGAATGAGCGTCGCTACTCCCATTCCAAAATACACACAAGATATTAACGAAGCAATCTGTAAAGCGTCCATTCCCATCGCTGGACCAAATATTAAAGGAACGAGAGTTGTTGAACCGAAAAGCGTCAAAACGTGCTGAGCACCTGCTAAAAGCGTTATTAAGAAAGGCGGCTTGGCTTCAATGCCATATATAATTTTTTTGGCCATGTAACTCAATAAACCTCCGTTTAGTAAAAAAGATTTTTAATTTCGGGGGCGGATTTTATAATGTTCTTGAAAATTTGTCAAGCAATTAGAAATTACGAATTAGTGTTAAAATTAGCGAAATTAAAAAAGAGGGAGCGTGTTTTTTTATGCAAGTTCCAAGTGATATTGAAATCTCTCAGGCCGCTAAACCTGAAAACATCGTAAAAGTCGCCGCTAAAATTGGCATCAAAGAAGAAGACCTCGAACTCTACGGGCGTTATAAAGCAAAAATTTCTCAGAACGTCCTAAAAGATCTTAAAAACAAGCCTGACGGAAAATTAATCTTAGTTACCGCAATAACTCCAACACCGGCCGGCGAAGGAAAAACTACCGTGAGCATTGGGCTTACCGACGGGCTTAATAAAATTGGTAAAAAAGCCTGCGCTGCTCTGCGTGAGCCTTCGCTGGGGCCTTCTTTCGGAATGAAAGGCGGTGCTGCTGGCGGCGGATATGCTCAAGTTATACCAATGGAAGATATAAATTTGCATTTCACTGGTGATTTTCACGCGATAACAACCGCTCACAACCTATGCGCTGCAATGTTAGACAATCATATACAGCAAGGCAACGAGTTAAACATTGACCCAAGAAAGATAGTTTTCAAGCACGTTTTAGACCTAAACGACAGAGCTTTGAGAAATATTGTAATTGGCCTTGGCGGAACTGCAAACGGCGTGCCTCGTGAGAGCGGCTTTGACATTACCGTAGCATCTGAAGTTATGGCCGTTTTTTGTCTCGCTTCCGACATTAACGACTTGAAAGAGCGTTTAGGACGAATGATAATCGCTTACACTTACGATAACAAGCCGGTAACGATTAAAGACATAAATGCAGTTGGTGCAATGGCCGCGCTGTTAAAAGATGCGATAAATCCGAATTTAGTACAAACTCTTGAGAACAATCCTGCTTTTATTCACGGAGGACCTTTTGCTAACATTGCTCACGGCTGCAACAGCGTCAGGGCTACAAGACTTGCATTAAAATGCGCCGATTATGTCGTTACAGAAGCCGGTTTCGGTGCTGATTTAGGTGCTGAGAAATTTTTAGATATTAAATGCCGCACTGCAGGTTTGAAACCCTCAGCTGTTGTAATCGTCGCTACTGTAAAAGCTCTGAAAATGCATGGCGGCCTTGCAAAGACTGAATTAGCTCACGAAGATTTACGCGCTCTTGAGGCCGGTGTTCCGAATTTGTTAAAACACATCGAGAACATTCAACAGTACGGCTTGCCAGTTGTTGTTGCGATCAATCGCTTTACTGCAGACACTGATAGAGAACTCGATTTTATTCAGAAAAAATGCGAACAGTTAGGCGCGTCGTTCGCATTGACCGAAGTCTGGGCTAAAGGCGGCGAAGGAGGCAAAGAGCTTGCTCAAAAAGTCGTAGAGGCGTGCGAAAAGAAATCGGATTTCAAATTTATCTACGATGAAAATCTGACGCCAAAAGAGAAAATTAACGCCATTGCGACCAAGATTTACGGTGCTGACGGTGTTGACTACACTGCACAGGCCGAGAAGGATTTGAAATTAATTCACGATGTCGGCAAAGATAATTTGCTTGTTTGCATGGCCAAGACGCAATATTCGCTGAGTGATGACGCCCTGAAACTTGGCCGCCCTAAAAATTTCAGGATTAGCGTTCGAGAAGTCAGGCTCTCGGCGGGCGCGGGCTTTTTAGTTGCGATAACTGGTTCGATTATGACGATGCCGGGACTTCCAAAGCGGCCTGCTGCTTTTAATATCGACGTTAACGCTGAAGGCAAAATCACGGGATTATTTTAATGATGAGTTAGAATGCTTAATATCCCAACAAAGAAATCCCGGTTAAAGCCGGGATTTTCTAATTCTTAAAAAGTTTTGAAACCTCATCAATACAGAAAGAATATTGCTGATTAATTAATTTTGCTGTTTCTTCGGCGTTCATATAAAGAGTCGTAATTCCAGCCCTCTCTGCAGCGGAAATATATTCAGGATTTTCCATTGCCTTTTTGAAAGCATTTTCGTAAAACTCTATGGCTTCTCTCGGAGTGCCTTTCGGAGCTACGATAGCTCTCGCGCTTCCGTACCATTTATTATAGAGGCCAAGTTCGCCGAGTGTCGGAACGTCAGGAAAATTAGTGAGGCGATTTTCTGAGAAAACTCCCAAGACTTTAACTTTGTTCAATATTAAAGCGATATCCGGTTCTTTAACGACAGAAAAATCAACTTCGCCATTATTCAGCGCGAGTAATTGACGGGCTGTGCTGTCGTAATGTGCAGGTGAATAACTGAATCCCGCCGACTTCGCCAAAAGTTCCGCGCCGATATGATTAGATGCTCTTCGTCCGTTTGTTGAGGCTTTGAGCTTACCGGGATTTTCTTTAGCGTAATTAATTAATTCTTCGAGAGTATTGAACGGACAACTATTAGAAACAATTATTATAGAAGTTTCATTGACGTGGTTGCAGATCGGCTCAAAGTCTTCAATTTTATAATCGCCTAACTGTTCGATTATGTTTGAGCAGATTGTCGGAAGATTTATAAATCCGATTGTAAGTCCGTCAGCCTTTGCGTGTGATAAAGCTGTCCAACCTATTGAGCCCGAGCCTCCGTCAATATTTTGAATAACTAAATTTTTCCCGACGGTTTCGCCCGCAAACTTTAAAAGAACTCTTGCGGTGTTATCCGTGCCGCTGCCTGCTTTGTAAGCCACGATTACGGTAACATCTTCTGACGGCGTCCAAGCGTAAGAAGAAGCCGATGTTAATGTCAACGCGAAAATTATCACTGCGAAAAGAATTTTTTTCATAATAAAATCACCTTGCAAATTATAAAAAATCGTTTAAGAATTATATTAAACTTGCGAAATTTTGTCAGGTTATTCAAAGTTCATTCAGTGTTATAATTTTGAAAATTTTTTCAAGATTATAAAGGAGTTGTTTTTTCCATGCGAAAATTTTTAGCTGCATTAATGTTAATTTCGTTAATGCTTTGTTCTGTTGCATATGCCGACGATGACGTTATCAAAGTCGGTGTTTTTAACTGCTTAACCGGTCAAAATGCTTTCGGCGGTCAGCTTGAACTCGAAGGCACGCAGCTTGCTCATTCGCTTAACCCTGAAATTTTAGGGAAAAAAGTTGAATTAATCATCGTTGACAACAAGTCCGATAAAGTCGAGGCCGCAAACGCCGTTACACGTTTAATCGAGAACGACAAAGTAAACGCGATTATCGGAACTTACGGCTCATCGCTCGCTATGGCTGGCGGCGAAGTCGCTGAAAAGGCCGGAGTCCCTGTAATCGGAACTTCATGCACTAATCCGTTAGTAACTTAGGATAAGAAATTTTATTTCAGAGTCTGCTTCATTGACCCGTTCCAGGGCGCAGGCGCAGCGACTTACGCTTTCAGAAATCTTGGACTCAAACGCGCGGCGACTTTAGTCGACATGTCGAACGACTACAGCGTAGGACTTGGAAAATTTTTCCGCGATTCTTATAAGAAAATGGGCGGCGAAATTGTTGCTTCACTTTTCTATCAGTCAGGCGACACAGATTTCACGGCACAGCTTACGGCTTTAATCGACGCGAAACCCGACATCGTTTTCTTGCCGGCTTACTTTGCAGAAGGCGCAATCGTTCTTAAACAGGCCAAAGAGCTTGGCGCGGCTTTCAGATTTATCGGAGCTGACGCTATGGACAATCCTGAAATCGTTACGCTTGGCGGCGACGCTGTCGAAGGTTTCATGCACACAACATTCGCTTATGACCCTTCAATGCCTGAAATGAACGACACAGCAAAGGCTTTCACCGAAGAATGGAACAAAATTCACCCTGACAAAGCTCCGAATGTAAACTGCGCACTCGGTTATGACTGCTACATCATGCTTAAAGACGCTATCGAGAGAGCCGGAAGTGCAGACCCTGCGAAAATCCGCGACGCTCTTGAAACGACAAAAGACCTTCCGACAGTTACGGGCATGACCACGATCAACGCTACTCACGACGCTGAAAAAGATATGGGCATCGTTGAGATTAAAGGCGGCAAAAAAACATTCGTCGGAATCGTAGTACCTGAGGTCTAATTTTTAGTTAGGAATTAGGAGTTAGGAGTAAGGAGTTGAAAAACTCTTTTTATTTCTAACTTCTCGCTATTAAAATGGAATTAAATATTTTTGTTCAGCATTTTATTAACGCTCTGAGTTTAGGCTCGCTTTACGGGCTTGTCGCCGTTGGCTATACGATGGTCTATGGAATTTTAAGATTAATCAATTTTGCTCACGGTGATATTTTCATGCTCGGCGCATATTTTGTTTATTTTGCAACGATAGTCTATAAACTTCCTTGGGCTGTCGGCGTTGTTCTTGCGATAATCGGCACTACGATTTGCGGCCTTTTAGTCGATAGGATAGCTTACAAACCTTTGCGTGAAGCTCCCCGAATTTCAGCTTTAATCAGCGCGATTGGCGTTTCGTTTTTTATCGAGAATTTCGCTGTCGTTGTTTTTACGGGAATGCCGCGCCCTGTCGTTCAGCCGCCGATTTTAATGCAGCCGATAGAATTTTCAAACGGCGTTAGATTAATTCCGCTTGGAATTTTAGTCCCTGTTGTAGCTTTTATTTTAGTCGGAGCTTTATTATGGCTTTTATATCGAACGAAGCCCGGACTTGCTATGCGTGCGATTTCTTTTGACATTGAAACAACTCGAATGATGGGAGTCAGCGTCAATAAGATTATTGCTCTTGCATTCGGTTTAGGCTCTGCTCTTGCGGCTGTAGCTGGAATAATGTGGGCGTTGCGCTATCCTCGTGTTGAGCCTTTCATGGGAATGACACCGGGAATTAAGGCATTTATAGCAGCAGTCTTCGGCGGAATTGGCTCAGTGCCCGGCGCGATGATAGGCGGCCTTTTGCTCGGCTTTGTCGAAATAATGTCAGTAGCTTTCTTTCCGACTTTATCAGGTTACAAAGACGCATTTGCGTTTTTACTTTTAATAATGATTCTTTTGTTCAGGCCGACAGGCTTATTAGGCGAGAAATTGGAGGATAAAATCTAAATGAGACGCGTACCAAAATTAACTCTCACGATCGTTGCTGTAATTTTATTCGCGATTTTCCTTGATAAAGCCCCTGAATTTCTCAACGGCTATTGGCAAAGAATATTAAATTTAATCGCGATTAACGCAATTTTAGCTTTAAGTCTTAATTTAATTTACGGAATCACGGGAATGTTCTCGCTCGGCCACGCTGGATTTATGGCTATAGGTGCTTATGTTTCAGCACTTTTAGTTTTAAGTCCTGCGCAAAAAAATGCGATGTGGATTCTTGAAGATATTTATCCGTGGCTTCTGAATGTTAATGCTCCGTTTGTTCTTTCAATAATATTAGCGGGTCTTGTGGCGGCATTCTTCGGACTTTTAGTCGCTCTTCCTGTTTTAAGGCTCGGCGGCGATTATTTAGGAATTGCTACTCTCGGTTTTGCTGAAATAATCCGAATTTTAATCACTAACACTGCGCGTTTAACTAATGGCTCACTCGGCCTAAAAGGTATTCCTGCTTACACGACCCTTTTTATGAGCTGGGGCTGCTTGGGAATAGTTTTGCTCTGCACGGTCTGCATGTTGCGCAGTAATTTCGGCGGCGTTTTGAGAGCTGTCCGTGATGATGAAGTCGCGGCCAAGATGATGGGCATTAACACCTTCAAAGTCAAAGTTCTTGCTTTCACTCTCGGCTGTTTCGGCGGCGGACTCGGCGGCGCATTGATGGGAAATTTAATCACGACGATTGACCCTAAGATGTTCATGATTACGCAGACTTATAATATTTTAATGATAATCGTTGTCGGCGGACTCGGCTCTGTAACAGGCTCGATAATCGGCTCGTTCTTGGTTACGACGATGTTAGAATGGCTGCGTTTCGTCGAAAATCCGATAACAATCTTCAATATCAATATTCCCGGAATACCCGGCATGAGAATGGTTATTTTCTCGCTGCTTTTAATCATGGTTATAATTTTCAGACGCGAAGGCATCATGGGAATGAGAGAATTTTCGTGGGATATTTTCTTCCCGAAGCCTAAAGAAAAAGCAAAGGCTTCTCACAAAGATTTTGAGAATGTCCTTGAAGTTCAGGACGTTAAATTAAGATTCGGCGGTCTTTCAGCTATCGATAATCTTTCATTTAACATCAAACACGGTCAAATAGTCGGCTTAATCGGTCCGAACGGTGCGGGCAAGACTTCAGCTTTTAACGTCATCAGCGGATTTTATAAACCTACGTCAGGGACAATTAAATTTTTAGGAAAATCAATCGGCGGTCTTAGTCCTGATAAAGTCTGCAAGGCCGGAATGAGCCGAACGTTCCAAAATATTCGCCTCTTCGGTCATGAAACAGTTTTGCAGAATGTCATGATAGGCGGTCGAATCCGTCAAAAATATTCTTGGTGGATGACGCTTGCTCCTTTTATTTTCACGGACGTTATAGAAGAAGACTCGGCAGCAAGAGCTAGAGCTTTTGATTTACTCGAACAGTTAGGGCTTGACTCATTCGCCGAAGAACAAGCCTCGTCTTTGCCTTACGGTGCTCAGAGAAGACTTGAAATAGCGCGAGCTTTGGCAACGAAACCTAAATTTTTATTGCTTGACGAGCCTGCAGCGGGAATGAATCCTCAAGAGAGTGAAGAGTTAATGAATTTTATTCGACGTTTACGCGATGAATTTGACTTAACGATTTTATTAATCGAACACGATATGAAAGTCGTTATGAATGTCTGCGATTATATTCACGTTTTAGATCAGGGCGTTCACATTGCGCAGGGCACGCCGGACGAAATCAAAGCTAATCCGCGAGTAATTGAGGCTTATCTCGGCGCAGGAGCTTCTGAAGGGAGTGCGGCTTAAATTATGGACGCAATGAAAATGTTGAAAATCGAAAAATTAAATGTCAACTACGGAGCTATTCACGCTGTCCGTGATGTTTCAATCGAGATTAATCGCGGCGAAATCGTAACTTTAATCGGAGCTAACGGCGCAGGAAAATCGAGCGTTATTCGTTCAATCATGGGACTTGTCAAAGCCCGTGCCGACGAAATGACTTACACTTCTCCGCGCGACGATAAACCTGTTTCAATCTTAGGCAAGCCTGCAGAAGCTCACGTTAAGTTAGGAATTTCTTTAAGTCCCGAAGGCCGAAGAATTTTGCCGCAGCTTACGGTCGAAGAAAATTTGAATTTAGGGGCTTATATCCGCGACGACGCTGACGGAATAGCAGACGATATTGAATATGTTTATTCATTGTTCCCAAGATTGAAAGAAAGAAGAAAACAGAAAGGCAGCACTCTTTCCGGCGGTGAGCAGCAAATGTTAGCGGTAGGGCGAGCTTTAATGAGCCGTCCTGATTTATTGATGCTTGACGAGCCGAGTTTAGGACTTGCACCGATTTTAGTCGATGAAGTTTTCGGAATAATCCGCGAAATTAACGCTCAAGGCCGAACGATTTTGTTAGTTGAGCAGAACGCTTTTGCGGCTTTGAAAGTCGCTCACAAGGCATATGTTCTTGAAGTCGGCAGCGTAAGCTTGTCAGGGACGGGCGCGGAATTATTGAATAATCCTAAAGTTCGCGCTGCATATTTAGGCGGCTAAACCTTCCGTGAAATTAGCCGATTTTTATTATAAAATAAGAGGAAATCAAAAAAATTTTAATTACACGGAGGAATGGAAATTGACTAAAAAGTTATTCGCGTTGTTTATTGCGATTTGTTTTATGTCTTTCGCTGTCGCAGCTAATGCGTCAGAATGGACGTATACGACTCCCGAAGGCACTACAGAGGACGGCGGTAGTTACGAGATTACATATAATCTTGAAGGTCTAAATAACACAGATATAGAAGAATTAGATGTATCAGATATAGTTGCAGGCGGTAATTTTCAAGCAATATACACGCTTCCACAGTTAGGGGTCGACGTGGATTTTTCGTTTATTGCAGATGGAGAAGATTTTGAAGTTGAACCGTTTTCGCTTTCAGGAAATAAGATTAATTACAAATGGAGCGTTATAGGCCCTACGGTTGACGGGCATGAACTCGCAAATTCTAATTTAGTTTGTTCTTTAGATTCAGATAAAAATATTTTAATAATTACCGGTATTCTTCCTGATTTAGATAACCAAACTATTTCTTACGATGTTGTTGCTACAATAGATAGTATTGTTACTGACGGTGTTCGTGTCAATACTAACGATAATTATAATGCTGCTCTTCTCAAGACTATTGCAAAACACGCCGTAGGAACTTCGTTCGATTCAGAGATTACAATTAATTTTACTGAAAAAA
>JAFVEW010000217.1 GCA_017475805.1 Synergistaceae bacterium
GAAGTTCGGCCTTTCCAAGCATACACGATGACATCAAAGCCCCCGGAGTTGCCGTTAAGATTCCTTTTTCTTCGTTCCATCGGTGCATAGCCTCGCCGCGTTCGACTAATAAAGCCCTTAAGCTGTCGCCATGTGAACTCAAAGGTAATTCGTTAAGCGAAAAAATTTTTAAGTCCGGGTGAAGCGTTTTGAAATCCTGTTGAAATGTCGCGGCCTGCAAAGTATCAGGGAAAATTGCGAGCGTGTGAGCCGCCGTCTTTGCAAGCCATGCACGGGCAGAAAGTCCTGCGCGTTCAAAAATAGTTTTGTTTCTTAATGTTCTATTTAATGTTTTTACTGCGGGTCTGTTTTTCATGTTTTTATTTTTTATAAAAAATTCTCGTTTCGTTAATTTTACTTTCTTTTTTCGCATATTATAACGTTTTGAAAAATTTTTAATCGTCCTTGACAAAAACAACTTGGGGGGGGGTAAACTCTCGGCAAAATCTTATGGGGAGGAAAGTTCATATGGCACAAGAAGATTCAAAAGAAGGAATACAAGTGCATGTGCATGTAGAACAAGAAGGTTCAGAAGCAGCTGGTTTAGTTGGTGGAGTAGTTGGTGCAGGAGGCGGAGCAGCAGCTTCTTTAGCAGCTATATCAGCAGGTGGAGCTGTTGCAGGAACATCTGCAGCCGGTATAGCCAGTGGGTTAGCTGCTCTTGGCGGGTTAGTAGGCGGTGGTATGTTAGCAGGCGTATTCGTAGCAGCTGGACCTGTAGCTCTTGGTGGGGTTGTAGGTTATAAATTATTCAAAAAAATTTTTTAGATAATCAAAGTCCCAAGCCTTCAAGGGGCTTTTTCTTTTCACAAAATTTCTTAAAAAACTAAGAGTCAGAAAACAAAAATTTCTGCTTTCTAACTCTTATTTCCTAATTTTGTTTAATCTTCGTCTTTAATAACTTTAATCGCTAGTTCATCAAGTCTTGCCTGTTCGACTTGGTCTGGAGCGTTTGACATCAAGCATTGAGCTTTTTGTGTTTTAGGGAACGCTATAACGTCGCGAATAGAATTTCCGCCGCATATAAGCATTACAAGCCTATCAACTCCGAGTGCTAAACCGCCGTGCGGAGGTGTTCCGTATGAAAGAGCATCAAGGAAAAATCCAAATCTTCTCTTAGCTTCTTCCGGCGTAATTCCAAGAGCCTTGAATAATCTAGCTTGAACTTCGGGGTCATGAATTCTGATTGAGCCGCCGCCAACTTCATTGCCGTTTAATACACAGTCATAAGCGCGTGCCAAAGCGTGTTCAGGGTCTTCGTCAAAAGGCGTTGCGTTATCAAGAGCAGGCGATGTGAACGGATGGTGCATAGCTACCCAGCGTTTTTCGTCAGTGCTCCACTCGAATAATGGGAAATCAGTAACCCATAAAAATTTCCAATTGTCAGGGCTGTCATCAAATAAATCTTTGCGAGCCTTTCCGAGTTCGAGCCTTAAAGTTCCTAAAATTTCGCAGGCTTTTCCGCGTGAGGCGTGAGCAACAATAAATAAAGCATCGTCAGGCTGCATTCCTGCGAGCTCTCTAACTTTGTCAACTTCTTCGGGCGTTAAAAATTTCACCAAAGGCCCTTTTAATCCGCCGTCTTTATATAAGAAATTCGCAAGGCCGGACGTTCCTAATTTTATTGCGTGATTTTCAAGGTCTAAAATTTCTTTTCTCGACATTGAAGCACCGCCGGGAAGTCTTAAGCCTCGAACAACTCCGCCGCCTTCTAAAATCTTTTTGAAGGGTTCAAAACCCGAATTTCTGAAAGCGTCGGCCAAGTCGCAAAGCTCTAATTTAACTCTTAAATCAGGCTTGTCGCTGCCGTATTTATCCATAGCTTCCCAATAAGGCATTCTCATAAACGGTGTGGGAATATCGACGCCGCGAATTAATTTGAAAAGTCCTTTCATATAGCCTTCGATTAATTCCATTATGTCATCTTCGACTATATAACTCATCTCCATGTCAATCTGAGTAAATTCAGGCTGACGGTCGGCTCTTAAATCCTCATCTCTGAAACATCTCGCAATTTGATAATAACGATCGAAACCGCTGACCATTAAAATTTGTTTGAAAAGTTGAGGCGATTGCGGCAAAGCGTAAAAACAGCCCTGATTAACTCGGCTCGGAACAAGATAATCGCGCGCTCCTTCCGGCGTTGCTTTCGTCAACATCGGCGTCTCAAGCTCTACAAAATTTCTTGCGTTCAAATAATCCCGCGTAAAAGCGTTAATCTTTGCTCGAGTTCGCATGTTTTTCTGCATTTTATCGCGCCTCATATCAAGATAACGATATTTTAACCTGATATTCTCGTCTACATTGTCCGTCTCATCGCCAATCTCAAAGGGCAACGGCTTTGACTTCGACATCACTAAAACATCTCGCGCAACAATTTCAATATTTCCTGTCTTAAGTTCAGGATTTTCCGTGCCCTCAGGACGTATCCTCATTTTACCCTGAACAGCAACGCAAAATTCATTCCGCAACGTCGCAGCTAACTCGTGAATTTCTTTCGGCGTCTCCGGCAATGACGGATCAAAAACAACCTGAATAGATCCGCTATTATCCCATATCTCAATAAAAATAATTCCGCCTAAATCACGGCGTGCCCTGACCCAGCCGTTAGCGCGGACTTCTTTCCCGGCGTCGGATTCGGTAAACAGGCCGCATAAAGACGTCCTTTGCCAAGTCTTGTCAAAAATTCTAGCCATTAAAAATTATTCTTTCCTTTCAAGATTCAAAAATTTCGCTTTTTAACTTACATATTATAAACGTCTTTCAAAGTTTAAGGGATTTTTTATGGTGTGCGACAGATAATTCACTTCATAACTTTATGATTATAGAATATTCTTCCCCATTCCGCGTAAAAATTATTATATAATCACGTCAAAATTTTTCGGAAGGATTCTTTCATATCTATGTTTAAGTTCATGTTAAAAAGATTTTCGTTTTTTGTTTTCTCGATGCTATTATTAGCTTCGTCGGCGTTCGGCGCGGATAGTAACAAAGAACTTACAACCGATTATATTACTCGTCTTCAAAACGAAATCAGCGCGGATATTTCTAAATTAAAAGAACCTATCGATTCGGCTCTCGCTGAAATAAAACTTTCAAGCTCCGACATTAAAGTTAGGCTCGCTGAAATAGCAGAATTGACAGAAAAATCTTCAGACGATATGGCGGCGTGGGGTTATACTGACGAACAACGCGAAACTCACACGCAAATTCTTTCTCAGTTAAGCGTGGCTTATACAGCTTACGAAGCTCTCTTACAAAATCAAATTTCACAAAATTCAAACACTCCTGCAGAAATTGATGCTGCC
>JAFVEW010000218.1 GCA_017475805.1 Synergistaceae bacterium
AAGGAGTTATAAAATTTAGATGATATTTTTGAATTTTCTTATCAGCGGGATTAGCTTATGAAGTATCTATGCTATTATTGCGCTTGGTTATACTATGGTCTACGGCATTGCAAAAATGCTTAACTTTGCTCACGGCGACGTTATAATGGTCGGAGCTTATGTTTGTTTTTATGCTGTCTCGCGTTACGGCTTAAATCCTTTTTTAGGACTAATTTTAGCTATGTCAGTATGCACTTTGCTCGGAATTATAGTCGAGCGTCTTGCTTATAAACCTTTGAGACAAGCTCCGTCGCTTGCGGTTTTAATAACGGCAATCGGCATGAGTTATTTTCTCCAAAATACCGCGCTTTTATTATGGTCTTCAAACCCTAAAGTCTTCCCGTCAATAATCGGTCGCGGAGCTTTCAAATTATTCGACGGTGCTTTGTCAGTTTCTCACGTTACAGCTCTGACGATAGCAACTTGTTTAATAATAATGATAGTGCTTTCACTTTTTATCAGCAAAACTAAACTCGGTAAGGCTATGCGTGCTTGTTCCGAAGACAAAGGCGCGGCTCAATTAATGGGTATAAATGTCAACGCGACTATATCATTAACTTTTGCAATAGGCTCAGGGCTTGCGGCAATAGCGGGGGCTTTACTTTGTTCAGCCTATCCGACTTTGATGCCCACGACAGGATCACTGCCTGGAATAAAAGCCTTCACGGCGGCAGTTTTCGGCGGTATCGGCTCAATTCCCGGAGCTTTTTTAGGCGGAATTATGCTCGGCGTTATTGAAATTTTTGCTAAGGCTTATATATCAAGCCAGCTCTCTGACGCTGTAGTCTTTGGAGTTTTGATAGTAGTTTTGCTTGTAAAACCGTCAGGCTTGCTTGGCAAACAAATTCAGGAGAAAGTTTAGAAAAGCAATTAGGAATTAGGAGTGAGGAGTTAGGAGTGAAAAAGAAATATTATGACAATGAAAAGATTAATTAATCTTAAACGTGTCGAAGCACGCAGAATTTATTTAACTTACGGTATAGTTATTTTAGCTTACATTATCTGCCAGACCATGAGCAGCACTAAATTTTTAAGTTCGTCAATGCGCGGAATGTTAGTACCTATTTGCGCTTATATGGTAATGGCCGTATCATTAAATTTAGTTGTCGGAATTTCAGGCGAGTTATCTTTAGGTCATGCAGGTTTTATGTCAATAGGAGCTTTTTCAGGAGTTGCTACAGCGATTTTGCTTCAGCCTGTATTGCCATTCGCGCCCGTGAGACTTGCAATAGCTATGATAGTCGCGGCAATTTTTGCGGCGTTCGCAGGATTTTTAATTGGTATTCCAGTTTTAAGATTAAAAGGCGATTATTTAGCTATCGTAACGCTTGCATTTGGTGAAATTATAAAAAGCCTTCTCAATAATTTTTACATGGGCGTTGACTCCGGCGGTATTCATTTCAGTATGCTCACCGATACAACAAGATTATTAAAAGGCGGAAGATTAATAATTAAAGGCCCGATGGGTATCAGCGGCATTCAAAAAATTGCAACGTTCCCTGCAGGATTTATTTTAGTAATGATAGCGTTAATGATAGTTTTTAATTTAGTAAATTCCCGCAGCGGCCGTGCTTTCATGGCAATTCGCGACGACAGAATAGCGGCTGAAAGTATCGGGCTTGATATTACTAAATATAAAATGATGGCCTTTGTAACTTCTGCGGCATTAGCAGGGGCGGCAGGAGCTTTGTTTGCTATGAATTACTCGACAATCGTTGCAAACAAATTTGATTTTAATACTTCGATTTTAATCTTAGTATTTGTCGTTCTCGGCGGTCAAGGCAATATGTTAGGCGGAATTATAGCGGCGGCTGTATTGACAATTTTACCTGAAAAATTAAGACAGTTCTCAGATTATCGAATGTTGCTCTACGCTATTATTTTGATTGTGATGATGCTCGCGACGAATAATGCTGAAATTAAATATTTCCTTTCGCGTCTAAATCCTTTCAAGCACAGAGAGGAGGCTGAATAAGTCATGGCGAAAGTTAAAACTAAATATGTTTCTATACCGTCAACCACGATTTTACCGGAACGCGATGCAACTCGTGAACCTGTTCTTAAATGCGTGAATTTAGGAATAACTTTAGGGGGCATTAAGGCCGTAGAAGACTTCAATTTAACCGTCGGACGCACTGAAATTGTCGGCTTAATCGGCCCGAACGGTGCAGGCAAAACTACAGTTTTTAATTTGCTAACGAAAGTTTATCAGCCTACGACGGGAACGATTTTATTAAACGGCCGCGACACTCACGGAATGAACACAATGCAGGTCAACCGTGCAGGCATAGCAAGAACGTTCCAGAATATAAGATTATTTAGAAATCTTAGCGTCGTTGATAACGTTAAGGCCGCAATGAATAACGACATGAAATACAACATGTTAAGCGCGATTTTAAGACTTCCTAATTATCGCCGCGAAGAAGTTGCTGCACATAGACGCGCTTTGAAGCTGCTTTCAATTTTCGATATGCAGGATATGGCCGACGTTCGCGCAGGTTCTTTGCCTTACGGAGCTCAAAGAAGACTTGAAATAGTCAGAGCCTTAGCTACTAATCCGTCTTTGTTATTATTGGACGAGCCGGCCGCCGGAATGAATCCTTCAGAGACCGCGGATTTAATGGACAATATCCGCAAAGTTCACGAGATGTTTCAAATCGCAATCGTTTTGATTGAGCATGATATGAGCCTCGTTATGAATATCTGTGAAGGAATTTGCGTCTTAAATTTCGGCCACGTAATCGCAAAAGGAACACCCGACGAAATTCAAAGTAATCCTGCTGTCATTGAAGCCTATTTAGGCCGAAGAAAGGAGAGTGCTTAGTAATGGCTGAACCTGTCTTAAAAGTTGAAAATATTAATGTCTATTACGGAAGCATTCACGCTATAAAAGGCATTTCATTTGAAGTTTATAACGGTGAAATCGTTACTTTAATCGGCGCGAACGGTGCAGGAAAATCTACAACCCTGAACACTATTTCGGGACTTTTACATCCTTCAACAGGAAGTATAGCTTTTCTTGGCGAAGGTCTTGCGAAAATTCCGCCGCATAAAATCGTTTACAAGGGTCTTGCTCAAGTTCCTGAAGGCCGACGAGTTTTCGCTCAAATGACCGTACAGGAAAATTTAGAGATGGGAGCTTTCACTCAGAATAATTCAAGCGACATCAGCGATGATTTAGAAAAAGTTTATTCGCTGTTTCCAAGACTTAAAGAACGAATGAAGCAAACTGCGGGGACGCTTTCAGGCGGTGAGCAGCAGATGCTTGCAATGGGACGAGCTTTAATGAGCAGACCAAAATTATTAATGCTCGATGAGCCGTCAATGGGACTTGCTCCGATTTTAGTCGAACAAATCTTTGACATTATCGCGGATTTACATAAAACAGGCGCAACGATTTTGTTAGTTGAACAAAACGCTCAAATGGCATTGAGCATTGCCAGCCGCGGCTATGTCATGGAAACAGGCAAAATAGTAACTACGGGCACAGGCCAAGAGCTTTTAGCTTCGGAAGCCGTCAGAAAAGCGTATTTAGGCGGCTAATCTTTAATCCTTAACTCCTCACTGTTAAACAACGTCGAGCAGAACGCACTAATACGCCCAATCTTTCTGTTGTTGGCTCAACAGCACTCTAAAGTAGGAATCAAATGAAAAGTTATGAAGCCGGAATGGAAATTAGATTCAGCACAACACTGGCTGGGATGGATGGATTCGAACCATCATTACAGGATCCAAAGTCCGGCGTCCTGCCATTGGACGACATCCCAACGCAAAACACGGGGATTATATCACAAAATTAAATTTTTCAAAGTGCATCATTCATTTATACTATGGTGGAGCTAATATTCGATTATTTTTTGCGCTGCTACTATATTTGTCCTTTCAAATTTATGTCCATAAACTTTTCCGT